>NZ_JBWKZU010000054.1:0-33568 GCF_059424825.1 Acidovorax sp. GW101-11A03
GTACTGGCGTGGGTGGTCGGCGTAGCTGTCGAACTGGCCGTAGCCGTACAGGACGTTGTAGCCGTCATCGCCGTGGCCTTTGGTTCCTTCGCTGAAAGCGATCATGTCCAGGAAGGCGCGCACGTTGCTGGCGGCCACATCGGCCGGCACGTTGACCGGTGCGTAGGTGCTGGGGGTCAGGCTCACGATCACATCCTCAAAAATCGTTGTCGTCTGGTCAGGCTCACCGCCCGCCCACTCTGGCGCGAGGCCTTGCCACCCATCGGGCAAGATGCCGTCCCAGGCCGGTGCGCCCTGCCCTTGCTGGCGCTTCGCCAGGTCCACCGCGACCAGCACCACCACGGCCCCGGCCAGCAGGAACAAGAGGCGGGATTGGGTCATTCATAGAACTCCCACAGCCCGCCGTAATCGGTGGCGCCGAAAGCGTTCAGGTCTTGCACTCCGAGCGTCGCGCTGCCCGTTGTGCGAGCGGTTGCACGGCCAATGGCACGCCCGCCGCCCTCGGCCGAGGTGAGCCGTACAAGGTAATCAGTTCCCGCCATAGCTGCAGTGAAGTTCACCGTGTAGTTGCCCGTTCCGCCGCGCGACGTGGACGCCACGTTGAAGCCCTTTAGCAATGTTCCATCTGCCCGGATGTAGGCCCATGCCTTGAGATTCAGCCCGGACAGGCCCCCTGCTGATCCGCTGGTAACTGGCATGCGTCAGCCCTCCACCGTCACGACGTTGGCATTGCTGGCGATATCGCCGATGCACTGGATGGCCTGCGTGGTGCACACGCCCACCAGCTCCAGCGCGCCGCCCGGGATGATGCGCACACCGTTGGCGACCGTGGCCGCCCCGGCGCCGAAGCCCACGTACAGGTTCCCGGCCGTGTCTTTGTTCTGGATCAGCAGGTATTGGCGGGCGAGGTTGGCCGCCAGCAGCTGGGCGCTGGCATTGGTTACCGTCTTGTTCAGGTTGGTGAACGCCGATGTGCGGGCCACCACGGTCTGCGACACGCTGACCGTCCCGCCCAGGCCGTCGATAAATTTCTCATCACCGATGAAGATGCGCAGGTTGTTGTTTGCGCCCGATACATCGGTGATTTCCAGGCGCTGGAATGGCGTGGCCTCAAGGCCCTGACCCGCAACCAGCCCTTTGAGCGTGCCCCACTCGGCGCGCACATCTACAGCACCGTCGGCCGACAGGATTTTGAAGTACTCCCCGATCACAGGGAGCTGGTACACGCCGCTGGCGGGCACCTGAAACGAGTAGATGGCGGATGGCTTCATTTCTTCACCGAGGTGTAAGCGACCCACGCCATGGCAAGCACGGCGGCGATCAGAATCTTGTCTGTCAGCGCGCCCCGGCCCTTGGCGTCGGCGTAGGCATCCTTGACCATCGAGCCCACGTACTCAGCGCTGTTGAAGGCCTTGTTCATGGCCGAGGTAGCGAGGCCGAGCGAACCGCCCAGGGCGTCGCTGGCGAAGTTGTAGGCGTTGCGCTGGGCGGCGTTGTTCGTTGACTCCGCGAAGGCCAGCGCGTCGCTGTTGGCATCGAGGGCAGCGTCCAGGGCCTTACCACCAAAGCCGAGGGCACCCATCACCGTGTCGCCCGCAAATTCGATGGCCCGGTTGCCGAAGCCGAAGGCGGTTTTTCCGACATCGTTGCCATAGGCGAAGGCGGCGTTCACCGCGTTGCCGTCCAACGTGTTGATCGTGATGGTCGATCCACCTTCAGCCGAGGCACCGCCCTGCCCGATCACCCTGCGGTTGTCGGTCTGGTTGGTGCTCTGCGAGGTATCGCTGTTGCTTTCAGACATGGATTGCTTTCGTCATCACGGAACCAGTGCGTTCCCACCCTTGGCGCAGGCACTGGCGTTCAATGTGTTCTCGGGCGGTGGTCATTGCCAGGACGCTGGCGCCAAAGCAGCGCGCGGTTCCCATCAGGGCTTCGTCGAACTCGGCACCGTGCAGGCGATCACCCTGGCTCACCAGCCCCACCACATCCAGGCGGGTGCCGCGCCCGAACACCACAGGCCGCAGGGCCACCAGCGCACGCTGGCCGCCATCGGTGAAGGTGAACAGATGGGAGCCGTGCAGCGCCTCACGCGGTACCGCCAAGCCGCCCCAGGGGCTGGCCTCGACCGATGGCCGCATGGCCTCGATCATTTCCGGCGTCCAGGCGGTGGGGGTTACTTGCGCAGGAAGTACCACGCGGCGACTCCTGCGGCGATCAGCCACCAGTTGATTCCACCGGAGGCCCCTTGCAGCGAAACGCCAGAGCCGCCCATGTTCACGATGAAGTCGCCGTTGCTGGCACCGAAGCTCGCGCCCCGTTGATCCATGCCCGAGCTGGCCGAGCTGGAAAACCCGATAGGCGGCAGGCCCATGCCGAAGCCCACGCCACCAGCACCGCCGCCGAACGGCAGGGAGAGAGAGAGGCCCGCAGCCATTCCTAACCCTTTCGCAGCAGCAGCACTGCGGCAGCGCCCAGGCCCATCAGCACCAGCATGGGCGAGATGTACACGCCCCCGGTGCGGCCGATGGCAATCGGCCGGCCTTCGATGGCAACGCCACCGGGGCCGATGGTCTGGTACTGCCCAGCGAGATTCCAGGACGTGGCGTCTTCCGTCGCCAGCGCCTGGTCATAGCCCGCAAGAGCACCCGAGAACACCCCGACAAACATGCGGAGTGGACGAAGGCGGTCCTGTTGGTCGATCAGTTCCGCGTTGGTCATGGTCAGTACGGGCCGTAGGGCAGCAGTTCTTCGGTCTCGATGGTGATGGTTTCACCGGCCGAGAACGTGCCATAGAAGATCGCGCTGGCAATGCCCACCTCGCGGCGGGTGTCCCAGGTGCGGCCGGACAGTTGGCCGTCTTGCACTGGGTCGAACACCACCAGATTGGCCTGCGGCACCTTGAAGTTGTCCTTCTGCAGCGCTTCGTTTTGCAGCTTGGTCAGCTCGTGCTCGGTGATGCCCTCGCGCACGGTCTTCAGGGCCGTCATGTTGGCACTGTAGATGTAGATGCGGCGGTAGTTGGAGCCACCACCAGCGGGGTCCACGTGGGGGACCAGCAGGGCGAAGGTGCCTGCACCGCCGATCACTTGGGTCGAACGATGACGGCGCGCGATCAGCGGGCGGATCAGTGCCTCGGCCGGATCGTTGGTGGGTGGCGACACATCGGCCACACCAACCAGCGTCGGGCTGGTGGCGCCGCTGATCGTCACTTCCAGGCGCAGCGTGCGGATGCCCGATGGCTGGCTCAGATCGATGGCGCCTGCCTGGCGCGCGTTGGGCGTCACGGCCTTGCGGTCCATGAAATCGATCTTCAGGATCGTCACGTCCGAGGCGCCGCCGTTGTACAGGTTCGATGCATCGAGTTTCGAGCCATCGGTTTCGAAAATGGTCTTGGCGTTGGCCTTCAGCTCGATCTTGGCGATCATGCTTTTGGTGAAGGTACCGCCGAGGGTGAGGGTCAGCTTCTCCAGCACAGAGCCGAGCAGCTTGGTCATGTCCGAGATAGCGACACCGGACGCGACAACGTTCTGGAACGGATCGAGGGCAATTTGCTTGTTCATAGCGTGCCCCGATCAGTTGAGTGCGTCTTGGATGTAGGGCACTTGGCGGGCCACGATGACACCGGCCACGCCGAGCGCCATGGTGCGCGCTGCAGGGTTGTCGATGAACTTGTAGGCTGCGAAGCAACCGCCCAGCGCGATTGCAATTTTGGTGAGCTGGGAAGTGGTCAGGTTCATGTCGGCCTCAGGCGTCCGGGGTTGGTTGAAAAGACAACCCGATGAGACCGCCCGAGGGACAAAAAACCAAATCCGTGCCCTAAGGCACACCGCCTAAGGCGCCCGTTTTTGGGCCTGCTGGCGGCCAGAAAATTTCAGCATCCCGCGTGAAATTTCTGGCGATGTGTCGCGTTTTTCCAACCAGTGCAGTGGCTGTAGGCCGGTGATCTCGGCCACGTTGATGCCCCATTGCTGCGCGAAGGACTTGGCGGCGGCCACGTTGCCCAGGCGGCCGGTGTGGATCAAGTCGCAGTTGTTCAGGAAGGACTTGTCCACCTCGGTCGGGGTCTGGCTGGCCCCGATGATGCTGATCGACTTGGTGCCGTTCTCGTAGCGGCGGCCCACGTTCACGATCTTTTTCCAGGCGGCTGGCGCGTGGCTCGCCTTGGTCACCTCGGCCAGTTCGTCCACGAACAGCACCACGTTGCCCTCGCGCCATGCCAGCTCACAGAAACGGGCGAACTGCTCGTGCTGGTTGAAGTCATGGTTCATCAGGTAGCGCGCCTGGAACGCCTTGCCCCGGCAGGCCCGGACGAACGCGGCCCAGTCGGTGAAGGGTTCGCCTACCCCGTTGAGCATGTCGTCGTGCTTTGGGTCCCACACCATGAGGCGGCGGGGCTTGAGCTTCTGCAGCTGCTGCACCACCCAGGCCGTCTTGCCGGTGCCGGTGGCGCCGAATGCTGCCCAGCGAAAAGGCGTCACGCGGATTCCTTCACCGGGGTGGCCTCGATGGTGCGGCCGTGTTTCTCCAGGGCCGTGACGTAGCCCATGGCCAGGGGCACCAGGGAGATCACCAGCATGGCAACTTCGGGGTTCCGGCCGGCCAGTTCGGTGATCCGGGTCATGTAGCGCTGCAGCACCGGGGCGGCGGCGTCGGCGGGGCCGCGCAGCACATCGTCGGGCCACTCTTCCATGATCTCCGGCATGCTCTTGGCGATGGCCGAGCGCACGGCGCGCAGGCCTGCGAACACGATGCGTGAGATGCCCAGGCTGACCTGCTGGAGCATGGCCGCTTCCTGCTGCGCGGCTTCGTCGGCCTCGGCCTGCTGCTGTGCCTGCGCGGGGCCCGATGGTGCGTCCACCGGGGTGAACGTGACTTGTTCGAGGGGGTCGATGGCTTCGGGCTTGGTGGTCATGGTCAACCGATCAGGAGGGCGTATTTACGGGTTGGTGGTGCCGGTACCGGCGCGGGGCCCGGAGCTGGTGCCGGGGTGGGGTCGGCTACCGGGGCTGGGGCTTTTTCGATGCTTGCCAGCCAGTCGCGCTCGCAGGCGCTGCCCCGGTGGGCGTAGGCGCTGTGGCCGCAGTCGTCGGCCTCGCACTCGTAGTTCAAGGCACCGCCCGCCGTCCGGTGGAACGTGACGCGGTCCCCGCACATTGGGCACTTGCCGCGCCCCACTCGTTCGGACTTGCGGGCCATGGCTTACAGTCTCCGCAGCTCGGCAGCGTCGAACACCAGCTCTTCGGTTTCGCCGTCCAGCAAAACCGGGACTTGGGTGTCTTCGTAGAGCGGATTGCCCTCTTCGTCTTGCACCCGCCCCACCTTACCGGCGCGGCCGAAGTGCTCGTGGTCTTCGTCTTTGACCTGAACTTGGTCCCAGGGGTTGAATTGACGCATCTGCGTTCTCCAGTTGAATGCCGGGGACCGCCCGGCGCGGCTTCAGCCCTCGACCAGATCGGGGACAAAAAAGTAGCTGTGATCGGTGAGCCGCAGGCGATCGACCAGGATGTCTCCCCTGCCCTGCCGACCCCCGGCATCGGCGACGGCCTCGATCCAGTCGTCTATCAGCTGCTGGGCCTCGGGGATGTGGCCGTGCTGGGCCACCAGGGCGAGGAAGTCGCCCAGCTTCCCGTAACGGGTGAGCACCTGCAGCTGCTCTTGCTCGATGGTCCCGACTTGGTGCTCGTCATCGAGGCTCAATTCGGGCTCGGCGGCGGCCTCGTCGTCCTCGATCTCGTCGATGCCGAAGTGATCCTTCAGGCCGCGCGACCACGTGAGCATCCGGCGGCCGTCGAACTCGGCCACGAACTCACGAAAGGCGCAGATCGCGTGCCCATCACCAGCCCGGGCCAGCTCCAATAGCTGGAAGGGGGTGTAGTGCTCGCGCGCGCCCCAGTTGTCGCGCTTGCCGATCTTGGCGTGGCTGCTGGTGAGCTCGGAGGACATGCCCCAGGTCTCATCGTGGCCCCACTTGGCGATGTAGTCGGCCGCGTCCTTGCCGCCCCGTACGTCCAATGCGTACTGACCGGCCCAGTTGCGGTTGCTGGCGTCCACGAGGCCGCGCTTTTCCAGCAGGCGCACCCAGTGGCCGCGCAGGTGCTCGATGGCGGCGCTGTTGAGGCGGCCAGCGTCATCGGCTGGGCCCTCGGCGAACGCCCCGGCGTCACAGAACACCAGCATGTGCAGGTGCGGGTGCCAGCCGTTGGCCCCGCCATAGGTCACTTCCAGGGAATTGACCACGCCGATTTTGTTGGCCCGCTCCATCACCGCTTTCCACTTGCGGCAGTTCTGGAACGACTGGCGGGCCTTGCCGAAAGGCTCCATCAGCTCGGCCAGGGGCTGGCCCACGTAGTGGGGGAAGGTGAAGGTCAGCAGGTAGGCGTGCCCACCGGCCGCCACGTGCGACACCATGGCGTGCTGCAGTTCGCGGCGGCGCTGCTCGGCCACCTTGGCGGCGCACACCGGGCAGGCCCAGACGCTGCCGCAGGTCTTGACCTTGCCCAGGCGTGCCCGGGCGCCGTCGAACTTGCGGAACACCGGCATCGCCACATCGTCGATCACGTGGCGGTGGCACCAGACCGTGCGGTGTTGGGCCTTGGGCTCCAGGTTCTTGACGAACAGGATGGATTGCGAGGTACGCAGGGCCGTGTGGCGCCGTTTCAGGCCCTGCCGCTGTGTATCGAGCCGCGCGTGGAGATCGCCGCCGTGTGTATGGATTTCGCGTGTATACCGAGACATCGTTACACCCCGCCTTTGGTGCGGGCCGCGATCATCTCGCGCAGGTGCTTGGCGCTCTTGCCAGCGGTCTCGCACTGGATGCGCAGGGTGTAGTGGCCCTCGACCAGCCGATAGGCCTCCTGCAGCCAGCCGTGGGCCGTGGTGACCATGCCCAGGGCCATCTGCAGGTCTTCGTTGGGGAGCTGGGGGAACATGGGCTTTTCAGCCGCTGGGCGTGTTGGGGCGGGCGTACTCATGGCGCGGCGTCCCCAGCCGCTGCACACAGGGCCATGCCCAGGCTGTAGGCATCTGCCGGGGAAAGCTTGCGGTCGATGACGATGGGGCCACGGCGCAAGATGAGCTGGACACGGGCCTCAGGCACACCGCCTAAGACAGGGATCAGCATGGGGGCGACGGTTACCTGCTCGCCCGGGGCAGTCTTGATGGTGGTTGCCATGGCTCAGACCCACCCCGCACCGATGTGCAGCAGGCCGCCGCGCCGGACGATGCGGTCGGTGTTCTCGCGCCAGGAGTTCATGACGCAGGCCCAGGTGTGGCACAGCTGGACTTTCAGTTCTGGGAATTCTGGGCTGTCGATGACCTTGTCGACGGCCTGCAGGGCGGCGACATTCTTCCGCTCTTCGACCAAGAACAGCCGCAGATCACTGCGGTCGATGGTGTTCAGTTCTGACATGTGGCGCTTTCGAGAGGTCCGGCGCCATCGAGGGTGTCCCCTGGCCAGCAGGAACCAGGTTGAAAGCGCCAGCCCTCCGGGTTGATGTGGTCTGACCGGGGGACGGCGCGACTATAGGTCTGGATTCAGTACTACGTCAAGCACTCAGTACGTACTGTCTCGATACCAGTTGATGAGGCCCGAACGTTCGGAGACACTCCCGCCTTAGGAACACTGCCTAAGGACGCCAGCCATGAATACACGTGAATACCTCGCCGCCGTGAAGGCAAAACACAACATCGTCAGCGACTACGCCCTAGCCAAGTTGCTGGGCGTGAGCCGCCACCGGGTGAGCGACTGGCAGGCTGGACGTGGGGCGATGGGCCCGCTGATGTGTTTCAAGGTGGCCGAACTGCTGGGGGAGCAGCCCGCTGCCGTGGTGGCAGAGATAGAGCTCGAGCGCGCACAGAACGCCGAGAAGGAAGAAGACGCCGACGCCTGGAAGAAGGTGATCCGGCGTATGGGCGGCACGGCGGCCACCATTTTGGTGGCGCTTGGAGTGGGCGGAATCTCTAATGCTGACGCGAAGTTAGCTCAGCCTTCTCAGGCAGAACATTTATACATCGTATCAACTATTGATCGTCCTTCACGAACACTCCACAAACCAGCCCAACTGCACCGTCTTTCCCTATGATGTTCCACCTACCGCACCACAAGGCGCCATGAACATCGACACCACGTCTTTGATCCGGGACATGGGCATGAACGCGGGCCTGCTGTGCTTTCTGGCCGCGCTGTACAGCATTGTCCTGAGCGGGCTGCGCCATCCTGATCTGAGCATCCGGAAGGCGCGTCAGCGGTGGTTGCCCTGGATCACGGGGTTCCTGTTTGGGCTGACCGGCATCCTGACCATGCTCGTGCCGCTGCGGTTGGCCGAAGGCGTGATTGTTGATGCCCGGCTGGTGATGGCGGGCCTGGCCGGTGCTTATCTATCGCCCTTGGGGGCTGTCTTGTGCGCGGTGGTGCTGGGGGCCTACCGGCTTAGCCTGGGGGGCATTGGCAGCGGCCCGGCCATGGTGGGGATTGTGCTGACCACGGGCATCGGGTGGCTCTGGCAGCGCTACAGGCCTTACTTTTCTCGGCAGCGCTTTGGCGCCTGGTCCGATGGGTTCTGGCTGGTCGGGCTGGGCTTTAGCCTGGCGGCGGGCGGGATGCTGGCGATACAGACCTTGCCGCCAGAGATCGCACGGGCGGTCACAGAGCGGTCCTGGATGGCGGTGGTGGTGATCTATCCCATCGGCACGGTGCTGCTGGGGTTTCTGCTCGACAACACGCAAAAGCTCAACCAGCGCGAAGAAGCCCTGGAGCAGACGGCCGAAACCTTGAAGACCATGCTCGCCGAGGCGCGCCAGGCCGCCAGCGTGTTTGTCAACAGCAAGGACACGATCGCCATCGTGCAGCCGGATGGCACGGTGCTGGATGTCAACCCGACCTACACCAACGTGCTGGGCTATTCACGCGAAGAACTGATTGGCAAGTCGTCCGCCGTCCTGCGCATTGACGAAGGGGGCGAAGCCACGTTCCTGCGCCGCGTGGCGCAGGCCATCGAGAGGGACGGCCGCTGGCATGGCGAGGTGGTCCGGCGCCGCAAGAACGGCGAGGCTTTTGTCTCGGAAGTCACCATCGAAGGCATCCGGGACCCGGATGGCGTGGTGCGCAAGTGGGTGTCGGTGGGCAAGGATGTGACCGAACAACGCCGCCTGGAGCAGGCGCTGCAGCAGTTTGGCAACTACGACGCCCTCACCGGCCTGTCCAGCCGCCGCCTGTTTGCCAAGGAGCTGAATGCGACCCTCCACAAAAGCACCGAAACCACCACCATCCTGGCCTTGTGTCTGCTGGACATCGACCAGTTCAAGGACCTGAATGAGCAATGGGGCCAGCCGCTGGCGGACCAGTTCCTTCGCGTGTTTGCCCAGCGCCTGCGGGCCGAGGCGGGGCCGGACAACCTCATTGGCCGCATTGGTGGCGACGAGTTTGCCGTGGCACTGAGAGACTGCGCACACACCGAGGCCGCCCTGCAACGGCTGGAAGCCCTGCGCCAGGCACTCGCGCGGACGGCGGTGCTGGACAACGCGCATCTGCGCCTGACCTGCAGCGCCGGGGTCACCTTCTACCCCGATGATGTCGCCGACGCCGATGGCCTGATCCGCCATGCAGACCTGGCACTGTATGCAGCCAAGGAGCAAGGCAAAGACCGGATCGTGGTGTTCGACATCCAGCAGGGCCAGCGGGTGCAGGCGCGCAGGCACACGGCCAAGCTGGTCGAAGACGCCTTGCTGCGAGGCGAGATGGAGCTGTTCTTCCAGCCCAAGGTCAGGATTTCCGATGGGCAGCTCATTGGGGCCGAATCCCTGATCCGGTGGCACCACCCCGAGCGGGGACTGCTGGCGCCCGGCGCTTTCATGGATGACATTGTGGGCACCCCTGCGGCCAGCAAGCTCGACTACTGGGTGCTGTCCGCTGCTTTCAAGGCCGGTCTCACGCTCGTCGCCCAGGGCAGCCCCCTGCCCTTGAGCATCAACGTCGCTGTGTCCACACTCATCGACCGCCGGTTTCAGCAGGAAGTCGGCCGACTCCTGCGGCAGCACCCTTCCCTGCCCCAGCCGTTTCTGGAGGTCGAGTTGCTGGAGACCGAGACCTTCAACGACCTCTCGGCCGTGGCCTACGTCATCCAGGGGCTGGACGAGTTGGGCGTGCAGTGTTCCATCGACGACTTTGGCACGGGCTATTCGTCGCTCACCTACCTGCAGCGCCTGCCCGCGCAGATCGTGAAGATCGATCAGTCCTTCGTGCGCGACATGCTCAACGACGAGCGCGATCGCGCCCTGGTGCGCGGCATCGTGAGCCTGGCCCATGCGTTCCACCGCACGGTGGTGGCAGAAGGCGTGGAAACCCCGGCCCATGCCGAGGCCCTGCGTGAGCTGGGGTGCGATGGTTTGCAGGGTTATGGCATTGCCAGGCCCATGCCGCTGCCGGATCTGGTCCGCTGGATCCGGGCGTGGCAACCATCGCCTGAGTGGGGCGGCGCCGGGCAGCCTGTGCGTTGACCGTTGACCGTTGACCGTCCTGTTCACGCGCTGGCAAAAGCGCAAACTGCTGCGTTTGCGGCGCTGCCCTCCTCCCCAGCCGCTACCATCCACGCCCATGAATCCTTTACGCCCTGCCCCCTCCCTCCCGTCTTCCGTCCACTTTGGCCACACAGGCCGCGTCTGCGTCGTCACCGGTGGCGCGCAAGGCATTGGCGAAGCCTGCGTGCGCCGCTTTGCCGCCGAAGGCGCCAAGCCCGTCATCGTGGATGTGGACGATGCACGCGGCCAGGCCCTGGCAGCCGAGCTGGGCGCGCTGTATGTGCGCTGTGATGTGGGCGACAAGGCCCAGGTGGATGCGCTGGTGGCCCAGGTGCTCGCGGCCCATGGGCGCATTGATGTGCTGGTCAACAACGCGGGCATCTTCCGCGCGGCGGACTTTCTGGAGGTGACCGAGGCGGACTTTGACGCCGTGCTGCGGGTCAACCTCAAGGGCGCGTTCCTCGTGGGTCAGGCCGTGGCGCGGGCCATGGTCGCATCGGGTGGTGGCGCCATCGTCAACATGAGCTCGGTCAATGGCGTGCTGGCCATTCCGAACATCGCCAGCTACAACGTAAGCAAAGGCGGCGTGAACCAGCTCACGCGGGTGATGGCACTGGCGCTGGCCGACAAGAACATCCGCGTGAACGCCGTGGCCCCCGGCACCATTGCCACCGAACTGGCCGCCAAGGCGGTGCTGACCAGCGAAGAAGCCAAACACAAGATCATGAGCCGCACGCCGATGAAGCGCCTGGGCGAGCCGTCGGAGATTGCCGATGTGGTGGCCTGGCTGGCCAGTGACGCCGCCAGCTACGTCACGGGCGAGATCGTGACGGTGGACGGCGGGCGCATGACGCTGAACTACACCGTGCCGGTGTAGCTATAAGCTATTGAATTGATAGCTTGAAGGGCAATACCATCAGGCGGTAGAGCCGGTTTTTATTCATATTTCAGGCCTGTGCCACGCGCCGCAGCAGCCCCGACATGCTGCGCGGCCAGCCCACCCGGCCAAACCAGGCACCGCCCGCAATGGCCCAGGCGTTGATCAGCCCATACAGCACCAGCGCCCCGCCCTGCGCAGCAAACACCGCCTGCAGCCCGCCGCCCCAGCGCAGGGCCAGCCAGCCCCCGGCCACGGCCACCGCCAGCCGGGCGATGTTGCCGATCACCGGCCACATCAGGCGCCCTGCCCCCTGCGAGGCAAAGTACAGCACCAGGCCCAGGCCAAAGAAGCCATACATCGGGCCAACGGTGCGCAGATAGAGCGCGCCGGATTCGAGCATGGCCGGGTCGCTGTTGAATAACCGTAGCCAGGTGGCAGGGTAAGCAGCGGCCCAGAGCCCGATGGCCTCGGCCATGGCAAAGGCCATGGCGGCGCCGATCCAGGTGGCGCGCAGGGCCCGCTCGCGCTGGCCCGCGCCAATGCAGGTGCCCACCATGGCCACCAGGGGCGCGCCCAGGCCGAACACCAGCGGCACCAGCAGGTATTCGAGCCGCGATGCCGTGCCATAGCCCGCAATGGCCGCTGTGCCAAAGCCGCCCACCAGCGCCGTTGTCACGCCAATCGCGAGGTTGGTGGCCACGGTGGAGACCGTGCCCACCAGGCCCACGCGCAGGATGTCTTTGAACAGCGCCCAGCGAAAACGGATGTGCGCCAGCGACGGCCGCAGCAGGCTGCGTGGCGACCACAGGTATGCCGCCAGCACCGCGCTGCCCACCGCGTAGTACGCCATCAGCGCAATGGCACCGCCCGCAATGCCCAAGCCCGGCAGCGGGCCCCAGCCAAAGATCAGCAGCGGCGACAGCGGCACCAGCACGATGGCGCCCAGCACCGTCACATACGCCGGCACAGCCATGTTGCCGGTGCCACGGATCACGGCCGAGAGGGTGTTGAACAGCCAGACCAGCACCGCGCCCGCAAACACCCAGTTGGAGTAGACCAGCGCCGCCTCCAGCGCCCCGCCCGTGCCGCCCATGCGGGTGTAGAGCCAGCGCCCTCCTCCCACCACGCCCACGGTGAAGACCAGCGCAAACACTGCCGCAATGGCCAGCGCGTGCAGCACCAGCGCATCGGCATCGTCACGCCGCCGTGCACCCAGCGCGCGCGCAATGGCCGAGGCAATGCCGCCGCCCATGGCACCTGCCGAGGTCATCTGCATGAGCATGACCACCGGGAACACCAGCGCCATGCCCGCCAACGCATCGGTGCCCAACTGGCCCACAAAATAGGTTTCGATCAGGCCCACGCCCGCCTGGGCCAGCATGACCAGCACATTGGGCATGGCCAGGCGCAGCAAGGTGGGGGCGATGGGCGCCTCCAGCAGCAGGCGCGTGCGTGGGTCGAGCGCCGGGGTCGCTGCTGCGGTGCTCATGAAGCCGCCCTTGCTGCTGCGGTGGGTGCAGTGAGTGCGGTTGCTGCGCCGGGCCGCCGTGGCACCACGATGCGCACGGTGGACAGTTGCAGCACGTCGCCATGCTGGTTGCGGGTTTCGCTGCGCACGGTGACCATGCCCCGGTCAGGCTTGGATCTGGAGGGCTGGATCTCCATCACCTCGCTCACCACATGCAGCACATCGCTCGCGCGGGTGGGACGGGGCCAGCTGATCTCGGCCCCGGCGCCGATGATGCCGCCCGCAATCGGCAGCCCCGTGGTCACCTGCAGCCGCATGGTGACGGCCGCCGTGTGCCAGCCGCTAGCGGCCAGTCCGCCAAACAGCGTGGCGCGGCCTGCGGCATCGTCCAGGTGAAAGGGCTGGGGGTCGAACTGGGCGGCAAATGTCTTGATCTGGGCCTCGTCCATCGCGTGTTCGCCGCTGGTGTAGCGGTCGCCCACGGCCATGTCGTCCAGGTACAGCGGGGTGTGCGTTTCGGGCAATGCGGCGGCTGCCGCCAGGGTGGAAGTCATGGCAGGTTGCTTTCGATGTCGAAGAAAAATGTGTGGAGGGATCAGGCCGCAGCGGCAGCGGCCCGGCGCGGCAGCGGCGATTCGCGGATGGGTAGGTTCACCAGCGCTGCCCCGGCGGCCAGCGCGATGTCGATGTACCAGACCCAGTCGTAGCTGCCCGTGGCCTGGAAGACGCTGCCGCCCAGGTAGGCGCCCAGAAAACCGCCGATCTGGTGCGACAGCATCACGATGCCAAACAGCATCGCCATGTTGGCCGTGCCAAACATCTTGGCCACCAGGCCCGCCGTGGGCGGCACGGTCGAGAGAAAGGTCACGCCCATCACAGCAGCAAACACCAGCACCACGGTGGGCGTTTTGGGTGCTAGCAAAAAGATGAGCACCGCGATGCCCCGTGTGGCGTACAGCAGCGCCAGCAGCGACTTCATGCGCCAGCGGCCTACGGCCCAGCCCATGGCCAGGCTGCCGACGATGTTGAACAGCCCGATCACGGCCAGCGCCCAGCCGCCCACGTCGGGGGCCAGCCCACAGGCGGCGATCACGCCCGGCAGGTGGGTGGCCAGAAAGGCGACATGGAAGCCGCAGACCAGAAAACCCGCCGCCAGATATCGGTAGCTGGGCGTGGCCAGCGCCTGCGCTATGGCCTCGCGCGCAGTCAGCGCCTTCTGGCCCGATGCGGCAGCGGCCTGCGCCGCCAGCGCGTTGGAATTGCCCTTGAGCACCCACACCGCAGGCAGCGCCAGCAGCACCAGCACGCCCAGCCACTGCATGGCGTTGGCCCAGCCCACGGCGGCCGTCAGGCTGATGGCAATGGGCGCCATCACAAACTGACCAAACGAACCACCTGCGTTGACGATGCCGCTGGCTAACCCGCGCTTGTGCGCAGGCACCAGCCGCGCCGTGGCCGCCATCAGCACCGAGGGGCCGGCCATGCCCGCCCCTCCCGCGGCCAGCACGCCAATCGCAAAAATCAGCCCGGCGGTGGTGGTCATGTAGGGGGTGATGAAGGTGCCCAGCGCCACCAGCGCCACGCCCAGCAGGATGACGCGGCCGGTGCCGATGCGGTCGGCCACTGCGCCGGCAAACGGCTGGGTCAGGCCCCACCACAGCTGGCCAAAGGCAAACGCGAGGCTGATGCTGCCAATGCCCAGCGCGGTGGAGGTGTTCAGCGCCGAGAGGAACAGGCCCATGGTCTGGCGTGTGCCCATGGTCAGCGCAAAGGTGCCTGCGGCCGCCAGCAGCACCAGCCACAGGGCGATGGTGGGTGCGGCCGACCTGGTTTGGGTGGGCTGGGTGTCAGTCGTCATGGCCGGTCTCCTGGTTGGGCAGCGCAGCCAGCAGCTGCAGTGAATCGTCCACCAGTGCATGCAGTGCCACCACGCGTTCGGCACCCAGGGCGTCGTTCAGGGCCAGCTGGGCGGCTTTCCAGTGGCGCTGGGCCTCGGCGCGTTTGTCGCGGCCCGCGTCGGTGATGTGCACCAGGCGGCTGCGCGCGTCGGTGCCCGCCTCCAGCGTGACCCAGCCTGCGTCCACCAGCGGGCGCAGGTTGCGGGTGAGCGTGGAGGCGTCCATCTTCATCTCAGCCGCCAGATCGCCCGGGCGGATCGGCCCGAGCTTGAGCACGTGGGACAGCAGCGAATACTGCGTGGTCTTGAGCCCGCAGCGGGCCATTTCCACGTCGTAGTGGTTGGCCACACGGCGCATGAGCTGGCGCAGCTTGAAGTTGGTGCAGCCCTGCGGCACTGCAGTGGTTGCGGCAGAAGCGCCAAGGCGCTGGGGGCTGGTTTCGGCTTGCATGGATTTAATTGTATCTGCAATAATTGCATATGCAAGTCATCGATTTCAACCACGGCAACGACCAGGACACCCCATGACCCAACACAACCACCTCGAACACTGGCTGGCGCAAGAGCGCGACATCCTCGCCACCCTGGAAGCAGGCCCCGGCCCGGGCGTGGCCCGGCGCGAGCAGATCGCCCACCTGAACGGCCTGCAGCAGATGCAGGCCACGCTGCGCGGCGAGCTGCCCTATGCCGCCATTGCCAAGACGCTGGACTTCTTGATCGTGGAAGTGGGCGACGGCACGGCCATCTTCCAGGGCACGCCCCGCGCAGAGCACCTGAACCCCATGGGCACGGTGCATGGCGGCTGGTTTGCCACCCTGCTCGACTCGGCCCTGGGCTGCGCGGTGCACACGCGCATGGAACCCGGGCGCGGCTACACCACGGCCGAGCTGGGCATCAACCTCGTCAAGGCCATCACCCCCAAGGTGCAGCGCGTGCGCGCCGAAGGCCGCGTGATCCACAGCGGGCGCCAGCTGGCCACGGCCGAGGCGCGCCTGGTGGGGCCGGACGGCACACTCTATGCCCACGCCACCACCACCTGCCTGGTTTTCGACTTGCCTGCACAATCGAAGGGATGAAATTCCTCCACACGATGCTGCGCGTTGGCAACCTTCAACGCTCGATTGATTTCTATACCAACGTCCTGGGCATGCAGCTGCTGCGCCAGTCCGAGAACCCCGAGTACAAATACTCGCTGGCCTTTCTGGGCTTCGAGGGCGGCAACCCCGACCAGGCCGAGATCGAGCTGACCTACAACTGGGGCGTGGAAAGCTACGAGATGGGCACGGCCTACGGCCACATTGCCCTGGGGGTGCCGGATGCGTATGCCGCGTGCGAGAAGATCAAGGCCTCGGGCGGCAACGTGACGCGCGAAGCGGGCCCGGTGAAAGGCGGCACCACGGTGATTGCGTTTGTGACGGACCCCGACGGCTACAAGATCGAGTTGATTCAGCGCGCCGAAGGCGCGGGTGGCCAGGGTCTGCGTTGATGATGGCTACTATCAAAAATGTAGCTGCTTTGGCATGATGGACGAGCGCAGAAGGCATCTTTGACCATAAAAAAACCCGGCTTTGCCGGGTTTTTTTATGGAGTGCAGGGGTGCAGTTGTTACAGCGCGCCCAGGCCCACTTCCACGCGGCGGGCTTCGGCATTGCTGCCGCTGGCCGTGGTTTCTTCTGGCTTCTTCAGCTCAATCTTGTCTTCAGCCACACCCAGTGCCTTGAGGGCGTCGCGCACGGCAAAGGCGCGCTGCTTGGCCAGCTCGGCGTTCAGGGCGGCGTCGCCCGTGGCGTCGTGAAAGCCCGAGACCACGGCCTTCTTGCCTTCGGCCACACCCTTGACCACATCGGCCAGGGCCTCGTTGGCACCGCCCGCCAGGTCGGCCTTGGCGGTGGCAAAGTAGAACTTCACCACACCGTTTTCCACCCGCACGCTGGCCTCGTCGGCCGCGGCAGCTGCAGCATCAGCGGCGGGTGCCGCTGGCGCGCTGCTTGCAACAGCAGTGGCCGCAGGCTTGGCCGCGCCCGAGGCGCCGACGCGCTTCACCACCACGGTGCCCACCACGGCCGAAATCACCAGCGCAATCAGCGCAAACAGGAAACCAAGGGCAAAACGTTGTTGGCTATCGTCGTCAGAACTGGACATGGAAAATCCCCCGAGTGATGGATGAATGAATAGATGAGCGAATGGCCAAGCCTTGGGGCCCGGCCTGCTGAACAAAGCTTTCGATTGTAGAGTGCACCCATGACGAATTTCCCCGTGCCCCTGCGCGATCCGGCCCCGATGCTGGAGCGCGCCCTGCATGAATGGGGCGGCCACCAGGACCTGTGGATCTTTGGCTACGGCTCGCTCATCTGGCGCCCGGATTTCGACTACGCCGAGCGCCGCCCGGCCACGGTGCACGGCTGGCACCGGGCCCTCAAGATGTGGAGCCGCATCAACCGGGGCACGCCTGAATGTCCGGGCCTGGTGTTCGGCATGCTCTCGGGCGGCAGCTGCCGGGGCATGGTGTTCCGGGTGGACAAGGCGCATGCCCGCCAAGTGCTCATCAACCTGTGGCAGCGCGAGATGCCCACCGCCGTGTACGACCCGCGCTGGCTCACCTGCCACACGCCCCAGGGCCCCGTGCAAGCGCTGGCCTTCACCCTGTCGCGCAAAAGCCCCAACCACACGGGCGAGCTGCCCGACCACGAATACCGCCGCATTTTTGACGAGGCCTGCGGCCGCTATGGCACCACGCGTGACTATGCCCAGGCCACCTACGATGAGTTGCGCCGCCATGGCATCCACGACCGGGCTCTGGCAAGACTGATTGCGCTGGCCCAAAAAGAGGCATAGTGCACACTTTTGCTGGACGCGTGTGTAGCAGGTGGCGAGACTGTGCCCTTGTGCCGGTTTCAATACCGCGTTCTTTTATTCAATCATCTGGAGGAGTTGGAGCCATGAAGATTCGTTTTGCTATTGCCCTTTCGTCCCTGGCCGCCGTCGCGCTGGTGGGCTGCGCGTCACACCTGTCTGGCAACCGCGCCACCGCCAAGCTGGAGCCCACCCGTGGCAACACCACCAGCGGCACTGTGACCTTTGTCCAGACCGGCGATGGGGTGCAAGTGTCTGGTGAGGTGCGCGGTCTCAAGCCGGACTCCGAACACGGCTTCCACATCCATGAAAAAGGCGACTGCTCCAGTGGCGACGGCATGAGCACGGGCGGACACTACAACCCCGGCGGCAAACCGCACGGCGCCCATGGCTCAGGCGAGCACCACACGGGCGACTTGCCCAGCCTCAAGGCTGACAAATACGGCGTGGCCGCATTCAGCTTTGTATCGCGCAGCATCAGCGTGGCAGGCCCTACCAATGACATCACCGGTAAGGGCCTGATCGTCCACCGCGACCCCGACGACTACAAGACCCAGCCCACGGGCAACGCGGGGCCTCGCCTGGCCTGCGCGGTGATCGCCGCCAAGTAACAAAGAAATCACGTACCTTTGGGCCTGAACAGCCCCATCTGCAACCCGCCCGCCAGAGATGGTCGGCGGGTTTGTTTTTGACTTCAGGCCGTCTGGCGCATTGCGAGGATGCGCTCAGCCCGCTCCAGATCCTGCACGGTGTCGATGTCTGTCACCGTGCCTTCATCCTCCACCGCAAGGTTCTGTACCTGCCCCTGCTGCGCAAACTGGCGCACCACGCTGGCCGCGCCTTGCTCGCCCGACAATGCCAGCAGGTCCTGCAGGCATTGCGTGCCAAACCCCACAGGATGGCCGCGCTCGCCATGGAAGAAGGGCACCGTCACCGCACTCTTCGCCACGGCCTGAGCCAACATTTGCAGGGTGTCAGGCCGCACCAGAGGCAGATCCCCCGGCAACACCAGCCAGCCCGCCGCACCGGCCGTGGCCCGCACCGCCGCAGCAATCGAATCGCCCATTCCCGGGTGGCCCAGGTCCTCCAGGTGCCAGGCCAGCCCACTGGCGCGCACGGCGGCCAGCGTGTGCTGTAGCACGGGCACCCCGGCCAGCAGCGCACGCAGCTTGTGCACCTGCCCGCCCGAAGCCACAAACCGCTCGCCCCGTCCGGAGGCCAGCACCAGCACCACGGGCAGGCCGGGCGGGATCGTGTTAGAGCAAGGGGCGGTAGTGGGCTGGGTAGGCATATCGCACCATGCTAAGCCAACGGCTGGCCCCCTACCCTGTCCAATGCTGCGTCAAGCCAGCGTGTAGCCGCCATCCACCACCAGGTTGTGCCCGCTCACATAGCGGGCCGCCTCCGACAGCAAAAACAGCACCGGCCCCGCCATATCCTCCGGCCGCGCGGGGCGCCCTGCGGGCGATGCCTGCAGAGCGGCGCGCATGTTGTCCTCGCTGCCGAAACCCGCCACTGCCATGGGCGTGACGGTGGGCCCCGGGCTCACGGCATTTACGCGGATGCCCTGCTGAAAATACTCCAGCGCCGCATTGCGCGTCAGGCCCAGCGCCGCATGCTTGCTGGCGGTGTAGGCCGAGATGCCCGCAAACGCCACGCCGGACGAGATCGACAGGTTGTTCACGATGGCGCCGCCACCGGTGGTCAGCATGGCCGCAATCTGGTGCTTCATCGCGTGGAAGATGCCCATCACGTTGGCCTGCAGCACGGCCTGCACATCGGAGGCTGCCAGCGTGTGCAGCGGCGCGCCCGTGCCCAGCGCCCCCGCGTTGTTGAAAGCGCCGTCCAGCCGACCAAAGCGCTTGATGGCGGCCTCGACGCAGCGCTGTACGCTGGCCTCGTCCGTCACGTCCACAGGCGTCACCCAGGCCTCGCCGCCTGCTGCCCGCACCTGCTCGGCCACGGCTTCGCAGTCGGGCACGCGGCGCGCAGCCAGCACCACCCGGGCGCGCTGCCGCCCCAGGGCCACGGCAGTGGCCGCGCCAATGCCGGACGACGCTCCGGTCACCAGAATGGCCTTGCCGGCCAGATTCCATTCGCTGTTTTGCATGTTGTTTCTCCTTGGATTGTGCAAATCAACGGCTAGCTTATTGACGCATTCATTTCACATAAATAGCCAAAAAATGGATTGGTTCGTGAATATGATTCATCAATGAGCCTGGACCTGGCCGATCTCAAACTCCTCAGCACCGTGGCCCGGCACCTCAGCTTTCGCATGGCTGCGCAAGAGCTGGACCTGTCGGCCTCGGCCGTAAGCCACGCCGTGCGCTCCATCGAAGAACGGCTGGGCGTGCGCATGTTCAGCCGGACTACCCGCAGCGTGGCCCTCACCCCCGCCGGGCGCCAGCTGCTGGACCGCGTGGGGCCGGCACTGCAGGACATCGCAGCCGCCATCGACGGCATCAACGACTTTCGCGACACCCCGCAGGGCCTGCTGCGCATCAACGCCCCCCGCCCGGCGGGCGAACTGGTGCTGGGCCCCCTGGTGGCGGAGTTTCTGACCCGCCACCCCAAGGTCGAGGTGGAGCTGGTGCTGGACGACGGTTTTGTGGACATCGTGGAAGGCGGCTTCGATGCCGGTGTGCGCTATGGAGAGAGCCTGCAGCAGGACATGGTGGCCCTGCCCCTCGGCCCGGCCCAGCGCCTGATGGTGGTGGGCGCGCCCGCATTGCTAGAGCGCGTGGGCACGCCCCACACGCCCCGCGACCTGCTTACCCTGCCCTGCGTGCGCATCCGGTTTCCCAGCGGCGCGCGCTATGCGTGGGAGTTCGAGAAAGCCGGGGAAAAGATCGCAGTGGACGTGGAAGGCCGCCTGACAGTGGGCGAGATGCCGCTGATGCTGCAGGCCGCGCTGGCCGGTGTCGGCTTTGCCTACATGTACGAGCCATACGCTCGTGAGGCCCTGGCCAGCGGCGCGCTGGTCAGCGTGCTGGATGACTGGTGCCCGCCGATTCCAGGTTTCTATCTGTACTACCCCAGCCGCAAACTGCCCACGGCGACGTTGGCCGCGTTTATCGAGATGGTCAAAGCCGCGCAGTGGCCGGGTTGATGGCTAGACGAGGCGCAAGCAGCAGGGGCAGAGATTGTTTGGCCCAGCGGACCAGCCTTCTCTTCCTGGGCATCACCCCACAAGCCGTTCACCCACCTCGCTACAAATGCCAATGACCGTGACTGGCAAACGCGCAGCGTTTCACTCGACCCCCATTGGCAGGCAGTTTTGACCCGAAGCGGTCTGTTTGCCACGCAATAGGGATCGGCCATTGGCTGCCGTTCAGTTAAAGTCCTCGCCCTCCGGGTGATTTTTGCCCGTATCGTGCACTTCGCATCCCAACGGGCATTGGCTCCCCGGTGACGGGGTTTGAAAACACAATCCGCGACTTTGGGCGGTACGTCGGCGGACGCGGCCGTGCAAACTACAAATCGCGGAGCCAGAAAAAATATGTTGTTAACCGATATAGCCGTCGAGCACACGTTGGTGTCCAAAAAAGATGGCGTTCGTCAGACTTTCTTGCTGCATCCTTTTACCGATACACAGCGCGACTCACTTGGCAAATTCGAACTTGTTCGTGACGTCAGCCAGCCAGGATTCAAAGACGTGAAACGCTCCACCTTCGTATCGTTTCAACAATTAGCGGAGCTGTATGCGAAGGGCCTGCTCGAAGAATTCGAGTTTTCCGTTCGCATGTGTCCGGGCCAAGGTACCTACCCAGCCAAGCTTCCGGCCAAAAAAATACTGCCCACCAGCATCAAGCCAGGCTCTTCATTCGATCTGGCGGTTCAAAAGGTGGATATCTCCAAACCCGCTACTCGCGAATTGAGAACAGCCCTGCTTCGCGCCAACGTCAAAGTCTAAAAGTACCGACGCTGACTGATATAGGAGCCACTGTGAATCCACCCATTGCGCATGCTGAACTGATTGCCACGTTCAAGCGGGCCCAAGCAAATGCCGATCACAAATTCGGGCTGATCAAAGCTGCGGCAAATAAAGGCCCCAAGGCCATCCAAGCCGCCACCGAAACAGCTGCAAAGGCTGCGAAACGCAGGGACTCGTTTGCGGGAAAACTGGAAATTCTGGGGGTGAACCTCAAGGATTAAGCGCCACCAAGCCTACGGCGTAAAACCCACCATTGGCGGCTGTGCACAACGAGCCCTGATCGTCAAAATAAAATTCTGAAACTGAAAACAGAATCGATATGACGGCGGCACTGAGCAAGGTCTAGGAGAAGAATAAGGCGGCACTTATGGCAAACGAAGAGGAAATCCATCGCAACAAACTCACGGGTAAGACCTACATTAGCCCACAGATCCCGACGCTGAACGGGCCTCTTCGCATTGCATCCAAGGTAATCGATTCCGAGGGTGTCTACTACGCCAAGGTGAAGAAGGAGGTTGTCCTTCGTCGTACTCCAACGGCAAGAACCGAGATCGTTGCTAAGTTTCTTGAGGATGACAATAAGCTCACGGTGCTGACATTCCAGCAGTTCAACGGCAACAACGGCCAGCCCCACCGCACGAACTTCTCATTTGTTGGCAGCGAGATCCCAAGGCTTCTGGGCTTTCTCAACGACATTGCGGAGGTGGAGTTCAAGCACACAGGCGCAGTCAACATCACAGACACCGAGTTGCACCGACTGGTGCTCTCCAAGGCTCAGGCTGCGACCTTGGTTCATGACAACCAGGAAGTGTTCCTTGAAGCGCTCAAGTCCGAAGTTACTAAGGATGACATCGTCGCTTTGGGCTATCGCAAGAAGCAGCTTGGCGTGTTCTCTCAACTCCTGAGCGATCCAGAATTTTTTGAACTGTGCAAGAAGCAGAAGTCCATCAAGGGAGATGAGCCACTTTGGCAAGCCTACTTTGAGAAGAATCCATGGGTGTTTGGCTACGGGCTGAGCTACTTTTATGTCACCGGGTTTGAAGAGCGAAAGCTTGAGCAGTTTGTCCAGGGCTACGACCTTCTCAATCGAGGCAAGCGAGCAGATGCTGTACTGAAGACCAGAGGAATCATCAACTCCCTTTGCTTCGCGGAAATCAAGCACCACAACACCAAACTGCTTGAATCAGAAGCTTATCGGGCAGGTTGCTGGGCACCGTCCAAAGAGATGGCTGGTGCGGTCGCTCAAGTCCAAGCTACCGTTGCGATAGCCATGCACAAGCTTCATGGTATGCAGCGCATGGTGGACGACGATGGGAATCCCACGGGCGAAGATTTTTTCAACTTCAAGCCGCGTGCGTTCATCGTGATTGGCTCCCTCAATGAGTTCATGGGCGAGCATGGTGTGAACCAAGACAAGCTGCGTTCCTTTGAGCTTTATCGAACGAGCATCACTGGGATAGACATCATGACCTTTGATGAACTGTTCGAGCGGAGCAAATTTATCGTGGAGTCCGGACAGCCATGATGAACTGGACTGCTCCATACGACGGTCTCTTCAAGCTTCTGGACAGGCCGGGAGAATCTATCCACCAACACTCACCACCGCTTGAATTGGGCCAAAAGCTGCTCACTAAACCAAACCAAACACAAACAGAGCAATGACCCGCACGCCAAACTGGCGCGACCGAATGATCCATAAAAAAGCGCCGGGCTTTTTCAAACCCGGCGCTTTCATGCCATCCAACCCGATCAAGCCAACTTAAACGGCAACTCCCTCGGCGTCTTGCCCGTCAAACGCGCCACCGCATTCGCAAACGCAGGTGCCAGCGGTGGCAACCCGGGCTCGCCCATGCCGGTAGGCGGCTCGGCACTGGGCACGATGTGCACAGCCACTTGGGGCATGTCGGTGATGCGGGGCACGGCGAAGTCGCCGAAGTTGCTTTGCTCCACCACGCCGTCCTTGAGCGTGATGGCGGCGCCCGGTAAGCACATCGACAGGCCCATCAGCGCCCCACCCTGCACCTGGGCTTCCACGCTTTTGGGGTTGACCACCAGGTTGCAGTGCACACCGGCCGTGATGCTGTGCAGCTTGGGCGTGCCGTCTTTGACAGACGCTTCGACCACGTAGGCCACGACGGACTGGAAGGACTCGTGCACCGCCACACCCCAGGCGCGGCCTGCGGCCAGCTTCTTTTTGCCGTACCCCGACTGCGCCACGGCCAGTTGCAGGGCGGCCTTGTGGCGTGGGTGCTTGTCGCCCATCAGGGCCATGCGGTAGGCCACGGGGTCTTGCTTGGTGGCGCGGGCCACTTCGTCGATGAGCGTTTCCATGACATAGGCCGTGTGGGTAGAACCCACGCTGCGCCACCAGAGCACCGGCACGTTCACATCGGGGTGGTGCACCGACAGCTTCATGGGCACGTCATAGGGCTCTTTCATGCCCTCGATGGCAGTGGCGTCGACGCCGTTCTTGACCATGAAGGCCTCGAACGGCGAGCCCTTGACGATGGACTGGCCCACGATGCTGTGGTCCCAGGCCAGGATCTTGCCCTTGGCATCAAAGCCGATCTCGGCGCGGTGCACGTGCATGGGGCGGTAGTAGCCGCCCTTGATGTCGTCCTCGCGGCTCCACAGGGTACGCACTGGCGCGGTGATGCCTGCGGTTCGCGCGGCCTTGGCCACGCCGCAGGCTTCCACCACGTAGTCGCTAGTGGGGATGGCGCGGCGGCCAAAGCCGCCACCGGCCATCTGGGTGTTCACCTTCACGTTTTGCGGCTGCAAGCCCAAAGTTTTGGCGGCGGCCATGGCGTCCAGGCCGGGCATCTGTGTGCCCATCCAGAGTTCGGCCTTGTCACCATCCAGCTTCACCGTGCAGTTGAGCGGCTCCATGGGCGCGTGCGCCAGGTAGGGGAAGACGAATTCGGCGCTGATCTTGTGCGCAGCGCCTGCCAGCGGCGCCATGTCGGCCTGCATGGCCACGTTGCCGGGCTTGGCGGCCAGTTCGCGGTATTGCGCCAACAGCGCCGTGGTGTCGGGCTTGGCGACGGCGCTGGTGTCCCATTCCACCTTGAGCGCATCGCGGCCCTGCTTGGCGGGCCAGTAGTCGTCGGCAATGATGGCCACGCCCTCCCCGCCCCGGTCGGTGGGCACGCGCAGCACGGCTTTCACGCCCTTGATGGCTTTGGCGGCGCTGTCGTCCAGTGACTTGGGCTTGGCACCGAACACCGGCGGGCGCGCCACCACGGCGGTGAGCATGCCGGGCAGGCGCACGTCAATGCCGTAGTCCTGCTGGCCGCTCGACTTGGCCTTGGCATCCAGCCGCCCCGTGGGCTTGCCGATGATGCGGAACTGCTTGGGGTCTTTGAGTGTGACTTTCTCGGGCACGGGCTGCTTCATGGCGGCTTCGGCCAGTGCGCCATAGCCCAGCTTCTTGCCGCCGGGGCCCACCACAAAGCCGTTGCTTGTGCGCAACGCCGAAGCGTCCACGCCCCACTGCGCGGCTGCAGCCCCCACCAGCATGGCCCGGGTGCGGGCGCCCAGCTCGCGGTACTGGGTGTACGAGTTCTTGATGGAGTTGGAGCCGCCCGTGAGGTGCATGCCAAACGCCGGGTCGGCATAGGCAGGGTTGGCGTCGCCGTGCACGCTGCGCACCTTGCTCCAATCGGCATCCAGCTCTTCGGCCAGGATCATGGGCAGGCCGGTTTGCACGCCCTGGCCAAAGTCCAGGCGGTTGATGGTGACGGTGACGGTGCCATCGGCGTCGATGCGCACAAAGGCCGAGGGCTGCTCATGCGGCTTGAGGCCCGCAGGCTCCGCCGCGCCCGCACCCTGTGCGGTGGCCGCCAGCGGAAACGCGCCCAGCGCAAAGCCCGAGGCTGCTGTCACCTTCAGGAAGGTACGGCGCGCCATGCCATCGGCTGCGTCGCTTGCTATTGAATCAGTAGCTGCCTGGGCTTTATCCATCAGCGCAAGCAGGTTTTTTGGCATGTGGTGGCGTGCGGCCGCCACGGCAGAAGGCTCGAAATGCATGGTGTTCTCCTTCAGTCAGTGGGCTTGGTCAGGCCAGTGCCTTGGCGGCGTCGTGGATGGCGGCGCGGATGCGCACATAGGTGCCGCAGCGGCATACGTTGCCGGCCATGGCGGCGTCGATGTCGGCGTCAGTGGGCTTCTTCTTGCCCTTGAGCAGTGCGGTGGCGCTCATGATCTGGCCGCTTTGGCAGTAGCCGCACTGCGCCACGTCGTGCTTGACCCAGGCGGCATGCACCGCCTTGCCCACTTTGTCGCTGGCCGTGACGGCCTCGATGGTGGTGATCTTCTGCCCTGCAGCGGCCGAGATGGGCGTGATGCAGGAGCGGATGGGCGCGCCGTTCAGGTGCACCGTGCAGGCGCCGCACAAGGCCTGGCCGCAGCCAAATTTGGTGCCGGTCATGCCCAGCGTGTCTCGCAGGGCCCAGAGGATGGGCGTGGATTCGTCGGCATCGACTGCAGTGTCTTTGCCGTTGACGTTCAAAGTGGGCATCGTGGGACTCCTTGGGGTGAAGGACAGCGCTCAAAAGTTCAGCGCAAGCGGGTGCGGCTTGGGGGATGGGTTTCCGCAGTGTTCTTGTTTTGGAGAATACTTATTCGATTAAAACTGAAATCGAGAATCTGTGCTGGCCTTCAAGTTCTCAGGCCTTGATCGCGTCCCAGCACAGGCCAAAGGCCATCTGGTGCACGGCGTCGTCGTCGGGCAGCACCTGGGTGCGGATCAGGTTGCCCATCTCGCGCACCGAGCCCACCAGGCTGGCGGTGAGCAGCGGGATGGGCACGGCCTTCAGAATCTCTTGCTGCTGGCCCTCTTCCATCAGCGCAAAAAAGCCCGCCATCAGCCGGGTCGAGAACTCGCGGTTGCCCTCGGTGAACCAGGGCGAGTTGTAGTACTGCTCTTGAAACACCACCTCGGCATACTGGTCTAGCCGGTGGCGCAGCAGGTTGCCCCAGATGCGCCGCACCCGTCCCCGGTAGGGCGTGCCAGGCACCACACCTTCCATGATGCGGGCGGCGGTCACCGTCTTGGCGTCCTGGTAAAGCTGGCTGATGAGTTCGTCCTTGGACGGGTAGTACACATAGAGCGTGCTGGTGGCCAGTCCCGCATTGCGGGCGATCTCGGCCATCGTCAGGCCGCTCAGGCCCGTCTGGGCCACCAGCTCGAAGGTGGCCTGGGCTATGGCGCGCTGTTTTTCGTCGTCCTTGGGTTTCATCGTTGCGCCAATATAAGCGAATAAGCATTCGACAACAACCCGCCCCGCTTGCGACCACCTGGCACCAGCCTCAGGCCCCGAATCCCGGCGTGCACAATCGGGCCCATGACCACCTCCATCGCCGACCTCCGCAAGAGCTACGAGCGCGCCGAACTCAACGAAGACGCCTCGCATGCCGCCCCCCTGCAGCAGTTTGACCAGTGGCTGAAAGAAGCCATTAGCGCCGAGGTGCCCGAGCCCAACGCCATGACCCTGGCCACCGTGGGCAGCGACCTGCGGCCCAGCACCCGCATCGTGCTCATCAAGGGTTACGACGAGCGCGGCATTGTCTGGTTCACGAACTACGACAGCCGCAAGGGCCGCCAGATTGCAGGCAACCCGTTTGCAGCGCTGCAGTTTCACTGGGTGGAGCTGGAGCGTGTGGTGCGCATCGAAGGCACTGTGGAGAAGGTCAGCGATGAAGAGAGCGACGAATACTTCCACAGCCGCCCGCTCGACTCGCGCATCGGCGCCTGGGCCAGCCCGCAAAGCCAGGTCATTTCAGGCCGCAGCGTGCTGGTGGCCAACGCGGCCAAATACGGTGCGCAGTTTTTGCTGAAGCCGCCCCGCCCGCCGCACTGGGGCGGCTACCGCCTGAAGCCTGACCAGTGGGAGTTCTGGCAGGGGCGCAAGAGCCGCCTGCATGACCGGTTGCGCTATCGGCTGGATGGGGGCGAGTGGGTGCGGGAGCGGCTGGCGCCCTGAGCCCTGGTGCCCGTCGTATCTGGGAACCAGCCATGAGGCATCAAGTAGTTCCATGCCCGAAGTCGTCTACATTCGTCTTGACAAGGATTCTGAGCTGCCCCAGCTTTCTCTAGGTAGCTTTCGCGCCCTCGTCATGATCGAGTCCGAAGTAGCGGCGCTCTGGCAGAACGCGGTGAGCGACTGGCTGGTACGTTCAGGTTGTCTGCAAATGATGGCCTGGGGTCTTGGCTGCAGTTCCTGGGACGACTCTGTGGACTGGGCAAACATTGAGCAGTTTGCTTTTGGAGATATACCGGACGAGAGCTTTGTCCTGACCTCATGGCATGAGAACCAGTCGCTGCAAGAGGTCATGCATTTCTGCAAGCATTTCGCAGGCCATCCGTTTGCAGAGCTACGCACAACGTTGTTATTGCATATCGCACCTGAGCCTCGCGAGGAGGAAATTTGCAGCTTGTACGGCGATGCGTAGTCGATCAAAGAGGTTGCAGAGCGGTTGATTGGTGCAAAGCGGCAGCGGTCACCCCACCACCCACCGCGTCACCACCACAATCACCACCGGCATAGTCACCAACCCCAGCGCGGTGGACACGGCCACGCTGGCCGTCACCTCTTCTTCTGCCACGCGGTAGCGCTGCGAGAACAAGAACACGTTGGCCCCCACGGGCAGCGAGGCGGCCACGATCATCACCGCCAGCGGCAGGCCCGACAGGCCCAGCGCCCAGCCCAGGGCGGCCAGCACGACCGGGTGCACCACACATTTGACGAGCGCAATGCGCATTGCCGCCTTGAACTGGTGGCCGACCTTGGTGAACGCCAGCGTTACCCCCACCAGCAGCAGCGCAATCGGCCCCAGGGCCTGGCCCAGCAGCAGCAGGGGCTTGTCCACCACCTGGGGCACCACCAGGCCGGTCTGCGCAAACAGCAGGCCCGCAATGATGGGCAGCGGCACTGGGTGCACGATGCCGTTGCGCATGGCCTGCAGCACGGTGCGCCACATGGGCTGCTGCGTGCCGCCCGCCTGCCCCGCGTGTTCGCGCGCCGCGGCCAGCTCGAACACCACCGTGGCGGCCGTGAGCAGGATGAGCGAGTGCACCGAGATCAGCGTGAACAGCGTGACTAACCCCGCATCGCCAAACACCAGGCCCACCAGGGGCACGCCGATCATCAGCGTGTTGCTGAAGGTGTTGGCCAGTGCCCGTGCCGCGCCCAGCGTGTTGAAGCCCTGCAGCGCCAGTGTGGCGGCATACACGATGCCAAACGCCACAAAGTAGATGCCCACGGGGCCAAAGTTCAGGTCCTGGATGTGCACCGTGCTCATGGTGCGAAACAGCAGCGCGGGCGTGAGCACCATGAATACCAGGTTGGCCAGGTCCTTGACCGACGCCGCACGGATCCAGCCACGCCGCCCCACATAACAGCCGATGGCGATGAAAAGGATGACGGGGATCAGCGAGGTGAAAACGGGCGAGTTCAAGGTGGTAGCCGGCGCGCGAACGCAGCGAGAAGGGACAAGCGGGAGGGGGCAAATAGCCAGCAGCAGGGCCCTATTGTGGCCTGAGCGGCCACCCCACGCGCGTCTCGATACTATGAATTCAATAGCTACCAGCGCTTAACCAGAAGGCGCAAGAGGCCATTTTGATGCAGAAACTCCGGCGCCAGCGGCGGCCCGCGACCCCTGGCACGGCGTTTACTGAAACACGCACACGCCCAATGACTGGCTTTTGGCCCGGTACATGGCGGTGTCTGCGGCGCGCAGGTAGTCATCGACCGTTGCCAGCCCGGATGCGCTGCTGACCAATCCAATGCTCGCGCCACTGATCACGGTGTGTTCGCCGATCACATACGGCGCTGCAAGGGTGGCGGCGATCTGTCCTGCGCGTTGGCGGGCTTCAGCGGGATCAATGGACTCCAGCAGCACATTGAACTCGTCGCCACTCATGCGGGCGACCAGATCCACGGCCCGAACGCAGGATTCGAGCCGCCGCGCCACCTGTTGCAGGAGCTGGTCGCCCACATGGTGCCCGTAGCTGTCATTGACGGCCTTGAACCCGTTGAGATCCAGGAGCAGCACCGAGAACATCGTGGCTCCATCGCGCGTCGGCACGCCATCACCGTTCACTCCGTCGTTCTGCTGCAGCGCGATGAGTTGGGAGAGGCGATCACGAAACAATGGCCGGCCGGGCAAGTTGGTCAGCGCATCGTAGGAGCTGCCCCGCTCGGCCAGATCGCTCAACGAGCCTGCCATGCGCACGGGAACACCCTCTTCGAACTCGGCGAGCCCGCGCCAATTGACCCATACCAGCCGCCCAGCCCCATGGAAGGCACGGAAGTCCACCGAGAAGTTCGGGCTGTTTCCCGACAGGTGCCTGCGGTAGGCCTCCTGCACGCGAGCGTGATCCTCGGGATCGATGAGTTGCTCCAAAAAGCGCCAGCCTCCGTCATACACATGGTCGCGGCTACCCAGCCCGACGATCTGGAGAAAGCGCCCGGACACATGCAGGGCGTCCGTTCGCAAGTCCCAATACCAGATGCCATCGTTGGATCCACGGGTCGCCAGCGAATAGCGGTTTTCGGAGCGCACCAACTCCAGTTCGGTGTTCTTTTGCTGCGTGACATCGATCATCAGGCCAATCATGCGGTTCGGCCTCCCCGGCTCGACCACGGCGCGGCACAGATCCCGCACCCACACGACCTTGCCCGACTTGGCGATCAGCCTGTAGCTCATCTCGTAGGCATGGCTGTGTGTGGCGTTGTATGCAGCATCGTCGATGCGCAGTGCCTCCTCCAGATCATCGGAGTGCACATGCGCCCGCCAGAAGCCCGGGTCGGCCCGCCACTCCTCGACGGAGTAGCCAAACAAGCGCTCGACCTGCGGGCTCAGAAAGGTATTGCCCACTCCGATTTCAGCTTCCCACACCACGCCGTCAATGGTTTCCAGCAAGCGCAGAAAGCGCTGGCGAACTTCCACCAGCACCTGCTCGGTGACTTCGGTGATCTCGATCAGGACACCCTGGCGGCTGATTACCCGCTCCGCCGCATCCGTCTCCGGGTGGAACTGCAGACGCACCCAGCGATAGTCGGCGTCGGCAAAGCGCAAGCGGAACACCGGCATGCCCGAGCGCATGGTGCCGACGTCGTCGGGATGCACGAACTCCAGCAAAGACCTGCCAAGTGCCGCCGCCACCGAATGGCCGGTGAGCTTGTGCCATGCCTGGTTCAGGTAGGTGATCTGCCACAGCGCATCGGTCTGCACCACCGCCTCGGGAAGCAGTTGCAGCAGGTTGGCGGACGGCGTGGGCGTGGTGGGCATGCAGGGCTATCGCAAAACGGGGCAGATACGGAAAAGGCAACGCAGAACAAGTCCTTCGCGCGTCGCGCTACCCGGCTTTGGGCGGCCTGCTGCGCTGCCAATCCCATTCCAACATCGGGTGCACGCCATCGCCGAGGCTCGGGCCGCGTCGCCTTGACGGATCGGAACATCAACCATCTGAAACCAAGTATGGCATGCATCCAGGCCCTCCTTGGTTTCGGCGGTTTGGGCCAATGGCATGTGCGAGCCAGCAGCGCCCTGCCCCGCCGCTGGCTCGCTCATATCACGACGGCATCACCCGTCAGAACGCCACCTTCACCCCCACCGTCAGGTTGCGCCCCATCAGCGGTGCCGCGTTCTTGATGAAGGAGGTGTGCGCATACGCCAGGCGGTCCGTCAGGTTGGTGCCCTTCAGGTACACCTGCCAGGGCGTGCCGCTGCTGAACTGGCCGTTGTAGGCGAGGCCCACATTCAGCATGCCGTAGCCGGGGGTTGTGGTTTCGAATGCCGCGATGCGGTTCTGGCGCGCCACCTGCACCCACTCCACCTGGCCTTCCCAGGCGTTCCAGTTCGCATCCAGCCGCAGGCCGGCGCGGGTGGCGGGGATGCGTGGCAGGTTGCCTGCGCCGTCGATCTTGGCCCGCACGGTGTCGCCGAACAGGGTGACGCCCAGGTTGCGCGTGAGGCGCTGGCGCACCTGGCCTTCTATGCCGGTGAAGGTGGCGTCGGCCTGGCTGTATTGCAGCAGTTGCAGACCGTCCAGCGCATCAAGCGTGCGGCCGTAGATGTAGTTGTTGATGCTGTTGCGGAACACGCTCACACCAAAGGTGGTGTCGCCCGCCGTCTTCTTCAGGCTGAGGTCGAAGTTCTGCGAGGTTTCGGAACGCAGGCTGGCGTCGCCACGCTCGTACGTGCTGGTAGCCATGTGCAGGCCGCGTGCGTACAGCTCTTCGGCTGAGGGGGCACGGCTGGCGCGGGTGAAGGAGGCTCCCACCTGGTAGCCGGGCGTGAGCTTCCAGACCGCGCCCAGCGATGCCGACGTGCCGTTGTGGCTGCGTTCGATGCCGCTGGTTTCGGCGCGGGCGGTCTGGCGGTCGTGGCGCAGGGCGGCTTCAAAGCGCCAGTCGCCCAGGCGGTATTCCTCCAGAGCAAACAGGCCGGTACGGCGGGTCACCGTGGGCTGCACGTAGGCCTCTTCGCCCTCGGCGCTGAACTTGCGCTGCGAGGTCTGCAGGCCGATCACGCCCTTGAACCCGGCGATGGGCTCGTGCTGCAGCTCGACGCGGGTGTCGTAGGCCTTGTTCTTGAAGGTGGTGCTGACGGCACCGTCTTCCACCTCGTCGTGTACGTAGTCCGTCACGCCCGCGCGCAGGCGCAGGGCCGAGAAGCCCGCAAAGGGGTTGCGCAGCTCGCCCCGGATGTCGAAGCGTTCGCTGCGCAGATCCACCACGGGCACGGCGCCATGGCCATGGTCGTGATCGTGGTCATGGCCGTCTTCACCTTCCTCGCCTTCGTGGGCGCCGCAGTGCAGCTGGTTGCCATGGGTGTGGCAGCCTTCAAAACTGTGGTTGTGGCCCGGCAAGCCGTATTTGGCGGCCTGGCGGGTGTAGGCCGCGCCCAGGTAGCCACGCTCACCCACCCACGACAGGCCCACGCTGCCGGTGTTGGTGCGGTTGAAGCTGCCCAGCACCTTGCGCGTGGCTTCGCCCTCGGGCGCCCAGCCTTTGCCCACACGGTAGTCGCCCGCATCGCGCGCCACGCCTTCCACATGCACGGCCAGGTTGCCGGTGCCGCCCGTCAGCGAAAAGGCCCCTGCCCCTTCGCGTGCGCCGGTGTTGGCACGCAGTTCGGCACTGCCCTCCAGCCCCTTGGCCGGGACGGCGGTGGGCACCTTGCCATCCAGTACGTTGACCACGCCGCCGACAGCGCCGTTGCCGTAAATGAGGGCCGAGGGGCCGCGCAGCACTTCGATCTGCGTGGCGAGCATGGGCTCGGACACGACGGCGTGGTCGGGGCTGATGGTGGAGGCGTCGTGCAGCTCGGCGCCATCAGACAGCACCTTGACGCGCGGGCCGTCCATGCCGCGGATGATGGGGCGGCTGGCACCGGCGCCAAAGTGGCTGCTGGTGATGCCGGGCTCGCTGTTGAGTGTCTCGCCCAGCGTGGCCTCGCGGCGGCGCACGAGTTCGTCGCCCTCCAGCACGGTGACAGGCGTGGTCATTTCGCTGGCGCCCAGTTGCAGGCCGCTGGCAGACACAGTGACGGGCGGCAGGCTGGGCGTGGCTTCAGCGGCCGCCGGGGCCGTGGTCTGCGCCTGGGCGATGGAGCCAGTACCCGACAGCGCCAGCAGAGCGGCCAGGGCCACGGGGTGCAGGGTGGTGGGGCGGCGGTGTTGGGGCATTGCGGGGCGGGCGAAGGAGAGTGTGGTCATGGTGGTGGCTTGCAACAAAGGCATGCGCTGCGCCACACCGGGCGGGCCGGGTGTGTGCGGGCAGGCAGACAGCTTCACGCCTGGTGGGCGTGAAAATATGAGTAAAAACAGCCTTCTGCGCGCATCTGTATTGCGCTTTCAGCTATGAAATTGGGAGTGATAGGTGCCCAGGGGCGCTTGCGCGCGACGAAACCCCGGCCATGGGGGCTGGGGCCGCACGGCGCAAGGATGCGCCAACGCGGGCAGGCGCTCAGGCCGCTGGCGGGCCCCGCGCGAGGAACAGCGCGGTGTGCGGG
>NZ_JBWKZU010000055.1:0-32707 GCF_059424825.1 Acidovorax sp. GW101-11A03
GCTCTCGCCCACCCTGCCCGCCCTGGCCGTGCTGAGCCGCCCGCTGGGCGACAACCCCGCCCAAAGCCTGCCCCTGGTGGGCGAGCCCTTACCCGTGCCTGCAGGTCGCACCGGCGTCTACATCAGCGAAGCGGTGGTGGACTTGTATGGCGTGCGCCCCGGCATGGAATGGCCCGCACTTTCAGAGTCTTTTAGGCCGTTTGCGCGCGATGGACATGCCAAAGCAGCTATCTTTTTCATAGCAGGCGTATGGCGCGACTACGCCCGTCAGTCCGGCGCCGTGGCCCTGGACCGCGCCGCCTGGCTGCGCCTGACCGGCGACGCCCGCACCAGCGACCTGGCCCTATGGCCCCGCGAAGGCACCGACACCGCCGCCCTGCAGGCCGCCATCCACAATTTGGCTGCCACCCACACAGGCCACACGGCGGGCGCGGGCGACAACAGCGAAACCCTGGTCGAATTCGCCTCCTCCGGCGCCATCCGCGACCGCTCGCTGCGCATCTTCGACCGCAGCTTCGCCGTCACCTACTGGCTCCAGGCCGTGGCCATCGCCATCGGCCTGTTCGGCGTGGCCGCCAGCTTCAGCGCCCAGGTGCTGGCCCGCCGCAAGGAGTTCGGCCTGCTCGCCCACCTGGGCCTCACGCGGCGGCAGATCCTGACCGTGGTGGCGGGCGAAGGCGCTGCGTGGACGGCCGTGGGCGCGGCGGCAGGCGTTCTGCTGGGGCTGGCCGTGTCGGTGGTGCTGGTGCACGTGGTCAACCCGCAGAGTTTTCACTGGACGATGGATCTGGCGGTGCCGGGGGGGAGGTTGCTGGGGTTGTGTGCTGCGGTGGTGGTGTCGGGCACGGCCACCGCGTGGCTGGCGGGGCGGGCGGCGGCTGGGAGGGATGCGGTGATGGCGGTGAAGGAGGATTGGTGAAGAAAGAACGGGCGCGAAGCGGCTTTTACGCTCTTCCCCTTCACTCATCCTGTGTGATTGATGGTTGATGCTCCAACGCCGTCAATGCAATACAGACAGGATGTGTCTGGCGTGGGAGTGATCACCAGCCCACTCACAGGCGCTTGAATGTGAACTGGAAACAATAAACTCGACAACCCTGGAGTCGCGACATTCGCGTCAACAAATTCATCGACACGGTGCGAACCTCGCAGCCAGGGATCTAGACACGGTCCGAGTTACATCCATTGCAATGAAGTCACCTTTTTCACTGTCAGAGAAAATATTTGCCTGCGCCGTCGCGGCTTTTTTTCTGCTTGCGGCAGTGTGGGGCACCTGGCTGGAACCCGACGCCAACCCCATTCCTGGCTTTCGAGCCGTATCCAAGAATCTATGGGGTGCGTGGCCGGGCGCTGCTTTAGGCGCTTACATCGCTTTCATCGTTTCTTTTTCTCGCAAGCCCTCGGCCCCATCGCTTTTCTTCCTCGCGGGATTCACAGCCTGTGCATTCCTTGGCTTGGCTGCTTTCGTATCTTCCGGCACATCTCTAGGTTTCGCTTTTTTATCGAGCATGCTCTACAGGAAGGCCGAAAAACATTGTGAGAAGCCGTATTCAACGTCCTGACCACTCAAAGCCCTCCAGTCGAGCTAACGCGCAAAATTCCCCATGACCCTGCCTTCCTCCCCCTGGCTCCACGAAGCCATCGCCCGCATCGAAGCCGACTACCAGCGCAGCGCCGACACGCACCTGATCCCGCTGCGGCTGCCCGCCTTTGCCGCGCATGGCATTGACCTGTACCTCAAGGACGAATCCACCCACCCCACGGGCAGCCTGAAGCACCGGCTGGCGCGGTCGCTGTTTTTGTATGCGCTGTGCAATGGCTGGGTGCATGCGGGCTCGACCATCGTTGAATCCTCCAGCGGTTCCACGGCGGTGAGCGAGGCCTACTTTGCCCGCCTGCTGGGGTTGCCGTTTGTGGCGGTGATGCCGCGCAGCACCTCGCCGGAGAAGGTGGCGCAGATCGAGTTCCATGGCGGGCGTTGCCACTTTGTGGACAGCGCGGGTGCGGTGTATGACGCGGCCCGGGCGATTGCCGAGGAGACCGGCGGCCACTACATGGACCAGTTCACCTATGCCGAGCGCGCGACCGACTGGCGCGGCAACAACAACATTGCCGAGAGCATGTTCACGCAGATGGCGCGCGAGCCGCACCCGGTGCCGCGCTGGATCGTGGTGGGTGCGGGCACGGGCGGCACCAGCGCCACCATTGGCCGGTATGTGCGCTACCAGCGCCATGCCACGCAGGTGTGTGTGGCCGACCCGGCAGGGTCGGTGTTCAGCGCCTACCACCGCACGGGCGATGCACAGCTTACGGCGCCGGGATCGCGCATCGAAGGCATTGGACGGCCACGTGTGGAGCCGAGCTTTATCCGCACGCTGGTGGACCGCATGGTGGATGTGGCGGACTGCGAATCCATCGCGGCCATGCGCGCGCTGTCGCAGTTGCTGGGGCGGCGCGTAGGCCCGTCTACAGGCACCAACTTTGTGGCCATGCTCACGCTGGCCAGCGAGATGCGCGAGCGGGGCGAGCGCGGCTCCATCCTGTCGCTGCTGTGTGATGCGGGCGAACGGTATCTGCCCACGTACTTCGACACCGAGTGGGTGGACCGCACGTTTGGCGATTGCTCGGCCGCGCAGCAGAAGGTGGATGCGTTGATGGGCTGAGCGCCCTGCCCCGTCCCGCAGTTCCATTCCGTAACTCCATCCCGTACCCCGATCCCCACACCATGCACAGCTCCACCCGCCGCCAGTGGCTGATGGGGGCCAGCCTGCAGGCAGCCGGGCTGGGCGCGCTGCTCTGGCCGGGGGCGGCGCAGGCGCTGCCCGCGCGCACGCTGGCCTTTCCGCGCGACCACGGCAGCCACCCGGAGCTGCGCACCGAGTGGTGGTACATCACCGGCCATGTGCAGGCGCAGGGCCAGCCGTGGGGGTTTCAGCTCACGTTTTTCCGGTCGCGGGTGGATGCCACGCAGGGCCTGCAGTCGGCGTTTGCGGCCAAGCAGCTGTTGTTTGCACATGCAGCCATCACTGACGTGAAAGGGCTGCGCCTGCGGCATGACCAGCGCATTGCGCGCGCAGGTTTTGGTGTGGCGCAGGCCAGCGAAGCGGACACGCGCATCCGGCTGCAGGACTGGACGCTGGAGCGCAGTGATGTGCCGAGCAGCACGGCCGCCGATGGCCCGCGCAGCCGCTACACCACACGCATCACCGGCAGCGAGCTGGGGCTGGAGTTGCAGTTCGACAGCACGCAGCCGGTGCTGCTGCAGGGCCAGAAAGGCCTGTCACGCAAGGGGCCGGATGCGGCGCAGGCGAGCTACTACTACAGCCAGCCGCAGCTGGCCGTGAGCGGACACCTGACATTGGCGGGCCGCCGCATGGCGGTGGAGCCGGGCACCGGCCGCGCGTGGATGGACCACGAGTGGAGCGAGGCGCTGATGCACCCCGAGGCCCAGGGCTGGGACTGGATTGGCATGAACCTGGCCGATGGCAGTGCATTGACGGCCTTCCGCCTGCGGCGCGCGGATGGCTCGGCACTGTGGGCCGGAGGGTCGTGGCGGGCCCCCGGGCAGCCTGCGCAGGTGTTTGGCGCGCAGGCCGTGGTGTTCACCCCGCTGCGCACCTGGGCCAGCCCGCACAGCGGCGCGCGCTACCCGGTGCAGTGGCGGGTGTTGACGCCGGTGGGGCAGTTCGAGGTGCGCGCGCTGCTGGATAACCAGGAGCTGGACAGCAGCGGGTCCAGCGGCGCGATTTATTGGGAGGGACTGTCCGACCTGCTGGACGGCAGCGGGCAGCCCGTGGGCCGGGGGTACCTGGAGATGACCGGATATGCAAAACCGCTGCGCTTGTGAGGGCGGCAGCGGCTTTTTGAGCAGCATCCAGGTAGCAGTCCGCCGTTGCGGGCAATGACGGGGTCAGTGCTTGGCTGTGTTGCCCGCGCGCCGTTGTGCCAGCCAGGCAATGATCTCGCCCATGATGCCCCGGCGGAAGGCCAGCACACAGATCACGAAGATCAAGCCGGTGACCATGGTGACGGATTCGCCCAGGGTCTTGAACCATTCCACGCTGGTCAGGGCAGCCAGCAGGTTGCCGAACTCGCCGATCTTGTTCTCCAGCAGCACCACCACGGCCGAGCCGATGAGCGGGCCCGACAGCGTGCCCAGGCCGCCCACCAGCGTCATCAAAATGACCTGGCCTGAGGCCGTCCAGTGCACGTCCGACAGCGTGGCAAAGCCCAGCACCAGGGTCTTGAGCGAGCCTGCCAGGCCCGCCAGCGCAGCCGACAGCACAAAGGCCAGCAGCTTGAAGCGGTGCGTGTCGTAGCCCAGCGAGATGGCACGCGGTTCGTTCTCTTTGATGCCCTTGAGCACCTGGCCGAATGGCGAGTGGATGGTCCGCACGATGAGCAGGAAGGCCGCCACTACGATGACCAGGGCCACGTAGTACATGACCAGATCGCTCTTGAGGTCGATCACGCCGAACAGCTTGCCACGCGGCACGCCCTGCAGGCCGTCTTCACCGCCGGTGAAGGGTGCCTGCAGGCAGGCAAAGAACAGCATCTGCGCCAGCGCCAGCGTGATCATGGAGAAGTAGATGCCCTGGCGGCGGATGGCCAGCCAGCCAAAGAGCAGGCCCAGCAGCGCGCCCCCTGCCGTGCCCAGGAGCAGGCCCACTTCAGGCGTGAGACCCCAGACCTTGATGGCGTGGCCGGTGACATACGCCGCGCCCCCCAGGAAGGCGGCATGGCCAAACGACAGCAGCCCCGTGAAGCCCAGCAGCAAATTGAAGGCCGAAGCAAACAGTGCAAAGCACATGAGCTTCATCACGAAAACAGGGTAGGCACCGAGGAAGGGTGCAACAACCAGGCCCAGCAGCAGCAGGCCGTATCCGATGGGGGCAATGTTCTTGAAGTTCATGCTGGCTGCCCCTTATTTCTCTTTGCCGAACAGGCCGGCGGGGCGGATGAGGAGAACGATGACCATGATGACAAACACCACGGTGGACGACGCTTCGGGGTAGAACACCTTGGTGAAGCCTTCAATGACGCCCAGGCCCAGCCCGGTGAGGATGGAGCCCATGATGGAGCCCATGCCGCCAATCACCACCACCGCAAACACCACGATGATGAGGTTCTGGCCCATGAGCGGCGTGACCTGGTACACAGGCGCAGCGAGCACACCGGCAAACGCGGCCAGTGCGGCGCCAAAGGCGTAGGTCAGCGTCACCATCACCGGCACGTTGATGCCGAAGGCCTCGACCAGGCGCGGGTTTTCGGTACCGGCGCGCAGGTAGGCACCGAGCTTGGTTTTTTCGATCACATACCAGGTGGCCAGGCACACGACCACCGATGCCACCACGACCCAGGCGCGGTAGTTGGGCATGATCATGAAGCCGAGGTTGGTGGCGCCTTCGAGCAGCTCGGGCGTGTCGTAGCCCAGGCCCGATACGCCGTAGATCGAGCGGAACACGCCTTCGATGAGCAGCGTGAGGCCCAGCGTGAGCAGCAGGCCGTACAGGTGGTCGAGCTTGTAGATCCAGCGCAGCAGCAGGCGCTCGACCAGGACCCCGAACAGGCCCACCACCAGCGGTGCCAGCACCAGCATCAACCAGTAGTTGATGCCGAGGTAGTTCATGGCCATCCAGGTGATCAGGGCGCCGGTCATGAACAGCGCACCATGCGCAAAGTTGATGACGTTGAGCAGGCCGAAGATCACGGCCAGCCCGAGGCTGAGGATTGCGTAGAACGATCCGTTGACCAGCCCCAGAAGGAGCTGGCTCAACAGGCCGGGCAATGAGACACCAAAGATTTCCATGGGAGGCAGCAGCAGGTGGAGGGGTTCAGGTCAGAGGGCGCCCGCAGGCCAGGCCCCGCCGGCAGCGGCGGGGTCGGGCGCGGGGGCTTCCTCTCAGGGGGTTACTTCCAGAGCGCGCACTTGCTCTCGGCCTTGGTGGTGAACACCTGGTCACCGGGCAGCTTCTTGATGAGCTTGTAGTAGTCCCAGGGCTTGGTGGATTCCGAAGGCTTCTTCACTTCCATCAGGTACATGTCGTGCACGTAGCGGCCGTCAGGACGCAGCTGGCCCGAGCCGAAGAAGTCGTTCATCTTCATGCCGCGCCAGGTGGCCATCACCTTGTCGGCATCGACCGACTTGGCGGCTTCCACGGCCTTGAGGTAGTTCATGGTGGCAGAGTAGTCGGCCGCCTGGATTTCGGTAGGCATGCGCTTGGTCTTCTCGAAGAAGCGGGCCGAGAACTTGCGCGTCTCGTCGTTCAGGTCCCAGTACCAGCTGGTGGTGAACTGCAGGCCTTCGGTGTTGCGCAGGCCCAGGCTGTGCACGTCAGAGATGAAGATCAGCAGACCGGCGAGCTTCATGCTCTTGCCGATGCCGAACTCCTTGGCGGCCTTGATGGCATTGATGGTGTCGCCACCGGCATTGGCCAGGCCCAGGATCTGGGCCTTGGAGTTTTGCGCCTGCAGCAGGAAGGACGAGAAGTCCGACGCGTTGAGCGGGTGGCGCACGGCGCCCACCACGGTACCGCCCTTGGCCTTGACCACGGTGCTGGTGTCAGCCTCCAGCGCGTGGCCGAAAGCGTAGTCTGCCGTGAGGAAGTACCAGCTCTTGCCGCCCGTGTCGATGATCGCAGAGCCCGTGCCCTTGGCCAGGGCGACCGTGTCATACGCGTAGTGCACCGTGTAGGGGGTGCACTGGTCGTTGGTCAGTGCCGAGCTGGCAGCGCCGTTGTTGATGTAGACACGCTTTTTCTCTGCAGCCACCTTGGCCGTGGCCAGCGCCGTGCCGGAGTTGGTGCCGCCAAAGACCATGGTCAGGCCCTGGGTGTCGATCCACTCGCGGGCCTTGGAGGCAGCGATGTCGGCCTTGTTCTGGTGATCAGCCGTGAGCAGCTCGATGGGCATGCCCAGCACCTTGCCGCCGAAGTCGTCGATGGCCATCTGGATGGCCACGGCACCGTTCTTGCCCTCCAGGTCGGCGTACAGGCTGGACATGTCGGTGATGAAGCCGATCTTGACCTTGTCCTGTGCCTGGGCCGTAGAGGCCAGGCCTGCAGCGGCCAGCATCAAGGCCAGCAGTGTGAGTTGTTTCTTCATGGATTTGTCTCCTGTGGGTGTGGTGGTTGAAGAAAGCGAAAAATGGGGAGCGGTCTGCACTCAGACGCCCAACAATTCGTTGAGCACGGGCATCTTGGCGTCGAGTTCGGACGCGCCGAACTTCTCGACGATGCGGCCATGCTCCATCACGTAGAAGCGGTCGGCCAGCGGCGCGGCAAAGCGGAAGTTCTGCTCGACCATGACCACCGTGTAGCCCTTTTCGCGCAGCATCTTGATCATGCGGGCCAGGGCCTGCACGATGACGGGTGCGAGGCCTTCGGAGATTTCATCGAGCAGCAGCAGGTTGGCGCCCGTGCGCAGGATGCGGGCCACGGCCAGCATCTGCTGCTCGCCACCCGACAGGCGCGTGCCCTGGCTGTTCTTGCGCTCGGCCAGGTTGGGGAACATGGCGTAGATCTCTTGCACCGACATGCCGGGTGTGCCGGTCTTGAGCGCGGGCGGCAGCAGCAGGTTCTCTTCGCACGACAGGCTGGAGAAGATGCCACGCTCTTCCGGGCAGTAGCCCACGCCCAGGTGCGCAATGCGGTGCGTGGGCATGTTCACGGTTTCCACGCCGTTGATCTTGACCGAGCCCTTGCGCGCGCCGGTCAGGCCCATGATGGCGCGCATGGTGGTGGTGCGGCCCGCACCGTTGCGGCCCAGCAGCGTGACCACCTCGCCGGGCTGCACGACGATGTCCACGCCGTGCAGCACATGCGATTCTCCGTACCAGGCTTCGAGGTTCTTGATTTCGAGTGCGGGAACGCCAGCCATCAGTGCGCTCCCTGCAGTTGGCCGTCAGTCGTGCCCATGTAGGCTTCCATCACTTGGGGGTTGTTCGAAACTTCTTCGTAGGGCCCTTCAGCCAGCACGGCACCGCGCTGCAGCACCGTGATGCGGTCAGCGATAGTGGAGACGACCTTCATGTTGTGCTCCACCATCAGGATGGTGCGGCCGGCAGAGACCTTCTTGATGAGCTGGGTGACGCGGTCCACGTCCTCGTGGCCCATGCCCTGCGTGGGCTCGTCGAGCAGCATCAACTCGGGCTCCATTGACAGGGTGGTGGCGATCTCCAGCGCGCGCTTGCGGCCATAGGGCAGGTTCACGGTGACCTCGTCGGCCAGGTCTTCCAGGCCCACCTCGGTCAGCAGTTGCATGGCACGGTCGTCCAGCTGGCTCAGGGTGCGTTCGCTGCGCCAGAAATGGAACGACGTGCCCAGCTTGCGCTGCAGGCCCAGGCGCACGTTCTCGATCAGCGTGAGGTGCGGGAACACCGCCGAGATCTGGAACGAGCGGATCACACCACGCCGGGCAATCTGCGCAGGCTGCTCGCGTGTGATGTCGTGCCCGTTGAAGCGGATCACGCCCGAGGTAGGCTCCAGGAACTTGGTCAGCAGGTTGAAGCAGGTGGTCTTGCCTGCGCCATTGGGGCCGATCAGCGCATGGATGGAACCACGGCGCACTGCCAGGTTCACATCGCTCACGGCAGTGAAGCCCTTGAACTCTTTGGTCAGGCTTCTGGTTTCAAGAATGACGTCGCTCATTGCGCCTTGGCCGCTCCGTAGGGTGCTGAGGAATGGAGCCTTGCTGCAAGGTCTCCGTGTGTGGGTCTCGGCGCATCGTATGTCTCTCTACCCTGCGGTAGATACTGGGACTAATGCCTATGTATAAATGCCTACGTACCCACCGCCCGCTGCGCAGGCACGCCGTCGGCTGCGGGCTCACAGCGCAGGCCAGTGCTCAATCCTGCCACTCGCGTGGCCTGCACGCTGCCCCGGCACGGGTGCTCGCGGTGCGCGCGCATCACTGACTTTTTGCTGACACCGCCCCGCAGCACCCACTGGCCTGCGCTCCGCGCACGCCGTCATGGGCCGGGCCTACACTGCCACCATGGCATCCATCCCCTCCTCCCACCCGGCACGCGGGGCTCCGCGCTCGTTGACCGGCCTGTTCCCCTTTCTGCGGCCCTACCGCATCCACATCCTGCTGTCGGGTGTCTTTCTGGTGCTGGCTGCGCTGGCCACGCTGGCGTTTCCGATGGCGCTGCGCGGCCTGATCGATGGGGGCCTGGTGGGTGGTTCAGCCAGCGACAAGGGCGCGCAGGCCATGGCGCTGCGGGGCCACTTCGAGGCCTTGTTCGCTGTCGCGGTGGCGCTGGGGGTGTTCTCTGCCGCGCGCTTTTACATGGTGAGCTGGCTGGGCGAACGGGTGACCGCCGACCTGCGCAATGCGGTCTACGGCCATGTGCTGCGGCAAAGCCCGCAGTTTTTTGAAACCACACAGACCGGGGAGGTGTTGTCCCGCCTCACCGCCGACACCACCCTGGTGCAGACCGTGGTCGGCTCGTCGTTGTCGATGGGGCTGCGCAACGCGGTGATGGGCATTGGCGCGCTGGCCATGCTGGTGTGGACCAACCCTTACGTGATGTCGGTGGTGCTGCTGGCCGTTGTGCTGGTAGTGCTGCCGACGATGTGGATCGGGCGGCGCGTGCGGCGGCTGTCGCGGGACAGCCAGGACCGGGTGGCCGACTCCAGCGCCATTGCCGCCGAGGTGCTGAACGCCGTGCCGGTGGTGCAAAGCCATGCGGCCGAGCCGCGCGAGACGGCCCGGTTCATGCGCGCCACCGAAAACGCCTTCCAGGCGGCCATCCAGCGCACCCGCGCGCGGGCAGTGCTGGTCGCCTTCATCATCATCGCCAATGCCGCCCTGCTGCTGTGGGGGCTGTACCGGGGCACCGAGGCGGTGCTGGCGGGCCAGATGAGTGCGGGCCACCTGGGGCAGACTGTTGTCTACGTGATCCTGCTGGCGGGGGCCGTGGCCGTGCTGGGCGAGGTGTATGGGGACCTGCTGCGCGCTGCGGGCGCCACCGAGCGGCTGATGGAGCTGCTGGCAAGCCGCTCCCCCGTGGCAGACCCTGCCGCGCCCCGAGACCTCCCCACCTCCGGCCAGGGCCTGGAGGTGCAGTTTGACAACGTGTGGTTCCACTACCCCTCGCGGCCTGAGCAGGCCGCTCTGCAGGGCTTTTCGCTGCACCTGGCGCCCGGGGAAACCGTGGCCCTGGTCGGCGCGAGCGGTGCGGGCAAGACCACGGTGCTGCAGCTGCTGCAACGCTTCTACGACGTGGACGTGGATGCCCAGAGCAACATCCCTGGCGCGCCGGGCACATCGGCGCCCCGGCAAGGGCGCATTCTGCTCAACGGGGTGGACATTCGCGACATGGCGCTGGGCACCCTACGGGCCCACACGGGCACGGTGCCGCAGGACGCAGTGATCTTCTCGGCCTCGGCCCTGGAGAACATCCGCTATGGGCGCCCCGAGGCCACGGACGACGAGGTGGTGGCCGCCGCCCGCGCCGCCTTTGCCCATGACTTCCTCATGGCGCTGCCCGAGGGCTATGCCACCTTTCTCGGTGAGCGCGGCGTGCGGCTGTCGGGCGGGCAGCGCCAGCGCATCGCGATTGCACGGGCCATGCTCAAGAACCCGCCCCTGCTGCTGCTCGACGAAGCCACCAGCGCACTCGACGCCGAGAGCGAGCGCATGGTGCAGGCCGCGCTGGACACTGCCATGCAGCGCCACACCGGCCGCCGGACCACGCTGGTCATTGCACACCGGCTTGCCACCGTGCAAAACGCCGACCGCATCGTGGTACTGGACCACGGGCGCATCGTGGAACAAGGCACCCACACCAGCCTGCTAGCGCAAGGGGGTGTCTATGCCCGGCTGGCTGCGCTGCAATTCGCGGCATGAGGCGGGCAGGTGCAGTCAGGCGTGGATACAGAATTGAAAACTATCAAAATGATAGCTATCAACATATACTGGTCGCGCGGCAACGGGCTAAATAGTCAAAAATTCAGCCCCTCCTATCCCCACCCAGGGCAGAAAAGCCTATTGCAGGGTTTCCTTGGCGGCCACTGGCAGGGGCAGGGGCATGACAGCAATGCCCTCTTCCAGCAGCTGCACCGCCTCGTCGGGCGTGGCCTGGCCCCGGATGGCACGCTCTTCCACCTCGCCATGGTGCATGCGCCGGGCCTCCTGGGCAAAACGCTCACCCACATCCTCGGTGCTGGCCACCACTTTGCGGGCCAGCGCCAGCCAGGCGGCCTGCAAGGCGGGGGGCAGCATCGCTGCCTCTGAAGAGTTTGGGCCATGCGTGCCCGCCGTGGCGGTGGGGTGCGCTGGCGCGGCGGCCTCGGCAGCCGCAGGCGCGCGGGCGCCCAGATTCAGGCGCGGGGCACTGAGCCGCTTTTCAATGTGATCGTCGCCGCACAGGGGGCATTGCACCAGGGCACGCTGCTTTTGGCTCTGGAAGTCGTCCTCGGAGCCAAACCAGCCCTCAAAGACATGGCCTTGCCGACATTGGAGGTCGAGCACCTTCATGGCAACACTCGTGGGCGACGCAATCGTGGGTGAACAGTCTCGGCCAGATCAGCTGTGGTGGCGCCGCAGCAGATACCGGTAGACAAAACCAGGAAAGGCAAAGGTCAGGAACATGGTGCCGGTGATGGCGTAGAACTCCCAGCCCTGGGGCGCGATCTGGCCCGCACGGCGCTCCAGCATCAGCGCCAGCGCCCCCACCACAAAGTAGAGCACTACCAGCTCCAGCAGCCGTCCCACCAAGGGCTTGGCGGGGGTTGCCACCGGCCCGGCCACCAGCCAGCGCTGGTTGACAAAAGGCAGGTTGGCGGCCACGAAGGCCGCCACGATGATGAGCCAGACGGATCCGGTGAGCGACACGGAAAAACGAGCCCTGGCCGGTCAGCGACCGGCGAAGAAATCAGAGGCAGCGCGCCGCTGCGTCATCAGCATGTGGACCCGCTGCGGATCAGGTCGCCAGCGCACGCACCACGGCGTCCGCACACAGGGCCATCAGGCCACCGGGCAGCAGGCCCAAGCCCAGCACCAGGGCACCGTTGATGGTCAGCACCACGCGCACATCTGCTGGGGCAGACACGTTGGTGGCCGTCAGCGGCGCATCGAAATACATGACCTTGACCACGCGCAGGTAGTAGAAGGCGCCGATCAGCGACATGATGACGGCGAACACTGCCATCGCAATGTACAGACCCTGGCCCGAGGCGACCAGCGCCTGCAGCACCGACAGCTTGGCGTAGAAACCCACCATGGGCGGGATGCCGGCCATGGAGAACAGGCACACCGCCATCACACCCGCGTACAGCGGGCTGCGCTGGTTCAGGCCCGCGAAATCGGAGATCTCTTCGCTCTCGAAGCCTTCACGCGCCAGCAGCAGGATCACGCCAAACGCGGCCAGCGTGGTCAGCACATAGGTCACCACGTAGAACATGGACGCGCTGTAGGCGTTTTCGACCGCCGTGGCATCCACGTTGCCGTTGATGACGCCGGACATCAGGCCCAGCAACACAAAACCCATTTGCGAAATGGTCGAGTACGCCAGCATGCGCTTGAGGTTGGTCTGCGCAATGGCGGCCAGGTTACCCACCAGCAGCGAGCCAATGGCCAGCACCGCCAGCATCTGTTGCCAGTCGATCGCCAGGGGCAGCAGGCCATCCACCAGCAGGCGGATGGTGATGGCAAAGGCTGCGAGCTTGGGCGCGCCGCCGATCATCAGCGTGATGGCCGTGGGAGCGCCCTGGTATACGTCGGGGATCCACATGTGGAAAGGCACCACACCCAGCTTGAAGGCCAGGCCCGCCACCACAAACACGAGGCCGAACACCAGCACTTGGTGCTTGATCTGGCCGGAGTTGACGGCCTTGAACACCTGGCCGATGTCGAGCGAACCCGTGGCACCGTAGACCATGGACAGGCCGTACAGCAGGAAACCGCTGGCCATGGCGCCAAGCACGAAGTACTTCATCGCGGCTTCAGTGGCCGTGGCATTGTCGCGGCGCAGAGCCACCAGGGCGTAGCTGGACAGGGTGAGCAGTTCCAGGCCCAGGTAGATCACCAGGAAGTTGTTGCCGGAGATCATGATGAACATGCCCAGCAAGGCAAACATCGACAGCGTGAACATTTCGCCGCCGCGCATCATGTCGCGGTCGGCCGCGTAGGGGCGGCTGTAGACCAGCGTGACCATCATGGCCACAGTGGCGAAGCACTTGAGCCAGTTGCCCATGGCGTCGCTCACCACCATGTTGCCAAAGCCATAGAAGGTGTTGCCGCTGCTGGCATACATGGCCTGCAGGGCCGCCACCACGGCCAGCGTGAGCATGGTCAGCACATAGGTGCCGGTGCGGCGGGCGCTGTGGACCCCCAGATCGACCAGCGCAATGACGCAGGCCATGGTCAACAGCACGATTTCGGGGTAAATCGCGAGCCAGCTGATGTTGTCAATCATCTCGAATCTCTCAGTTCAGTCTGGTCAGTTCAGCTTGGTCAGTGCGACATGCTTGAGCAATTCCGCGACCGAGGTGTCCATCACGTCCGTAAAGGGGCGTGGATAGAGGCCCATGGCCAGCACGGCAATCGCCAGCAGCGACATCACCAGGAACTCGCGGCTATTGATGTCGGTGAGTTCCTTGACGTGGTCGTTGGCCACGGGGCCCAGGTACACGCGCTTGAACATCCACAGGGTGTAGGCCGCACCGAAGATCAGCGCCGTGGCCGACGCCAGGCCGATCCAGAAGTTGGCCTTGGTCGCACCCAGGATCACCATCCACTCGCCCACGAAGCCCGCGGTGCCCGGCAGGCCGCAGTTGGCCATGGCGAACAGCAGCGCAAACGCCGTGAAGTTGGGCATGGTGTTGACCACACCGCCGTAGGCCGCGATCTCACGCGAGTGCACGCGGTCGTAGAGCACGCCGATGGACAGGAACATCGCGCCCGACACAAAACCGTGGGCAATCATCTGCACCAGGCCGCCAGACACACCCAGATCGTTGAAGATGAAGAAGCCCAGGGTCACAAAACCCATGTGGGCCACGGACGAGTAGGCCACCAGCTTCTTCATGTCCTTCTGGACCATGGCCACCAAGCCCACATAGATCACGGCGATCAGCGACAGCGCGATCATCAGCCAGGCCCATTCGCGCGACGCATCGGGGGCGATGGGCATGGAGAAACGCAGAAAACCGTAGGCACCCAGCTTGAGCATGATGGCCGCCAGCACGGCGGAACCACCAGTAGGCGCTTCCACGTGCACGTCGGGCAGCCAGGTGTGCACCGGCCACATGGGCACCTTCACGGCAAACGCAGCGAAGAACGCGAAGAACAGCATGGTCTGCGCGCGGCGGCTCAGGGGCAGCTGGTGCCAGGTGGCGATGTCGAAGCTACCGCCCGACTGGTTGTACAGGTAGATCAGCGCGATCAGCATCAGCAGCGAGCCGAGCAGCGTGTACAGGAAGAACTTGAACGCCGCGTAGATCTTGTTGGGGCCGCCCCAGATGCCGATGATCAGGTACATCGGGATCAGCGTGGCTTCGAAGAATACGTAGAACAGGATGCCGTCGAGCGCGCTGAACACGCCGATCATCAGACCCGACAGGATCAGGAACGCCCCCATGTACTGGTTGACGCGCTCGGTGATGGCCTCCCACGAGGCGATCACCACGATTACCGTGATGAAGGCGGTGAGCGGTACGAACCAGAACGAGATGCCGTCCACGCCCAGGTGGTAGTGCACATTGAAGCGCTCAATCCACGAGGCCTTCTCGACAAACTGCATCGCTGCAGTGCCGAGCTTGAAGCCGTCGTACAAAGGCAGCGTGACCAGGAAACCCAGCAGCGCCCCCAGCAAGGCCAACCAGCGCACGGCGCGTGCGTGCTCATCCCGCCCAATGGCAAGCAGCAGCACACCGAAGGCAATCGGTGTCCAGATTGCAAGACTCAACAGACCCATTTGTTGTTTTCCTTATTTGATGAGCTGCAGGAACGTGTCGCCCCAGACGAACCAGGTCATCAGAGCGAAGACACCCAGAATCATCACCAGCGCGTAGTGGAAGATGAAGCCAGACTGCACCCAGCGCACGACGCCAGCCACACCCCGCACGACCTTCCAGGAGCCGTTCACCAGGGCACCATCGATCACTGCCTGATCACCACCCTTCCACAGCCCCACGCCCAACAGGCGGGCGCCACGGGCCAGGATGTTTTCGTTGATCCAGTCCATGCCGTACTTGTTTTCAAGCAGCTGGTAGACCTTGATCGACTCGAAGAAACGCTTGAGGGCCGCAGGCAGCGCCGGATTGACCATGTACATGTAGTACGAAGCAGCCACACCCGCCAGCGCCAGCCAGAACGGGGCCGTCTGCAGGCCGTGCACCGCCATGGCCACGGGGCCGTGGAAGATTTCTGCGAGCTTCGCCATCGCGGGGTGCTTAGCCGCGTCCACAAAGATCACATCCTTGAAGAAATCGCCAAACAGCATGGGCTGGATGAACATGAAGCCCACCACCACCGAGGGAATGGCCAGCAGGATCAACGGCACGGTCACCACCCAGGGCGACTCATGCGGCTCGTGGTGGTGGTCATCGTGGCCGTGGCCATGGTGGTCGTCGTGGTGCGCGTCGGGGTTCTGGTCGTAGCGCTCCTTGCCATGGAAGACCAGGAAGTACATGCGGAACGAATAGAACGCCGTGATGAACACGCCTGCCAGCACGGCAAAGTGCGCGAAACCAGCGCCAGGCAACTGGCTGAAATGGACCGCCTCAATGATGCTGTCCTTGGAGTAGAAACCCGCGAACAAAGGCGTACCGATCAGCGCCAGCGAGCCCAGCAGCGAGGTGATCCAGGTGATGGGCATGTACTTGCGCACGCCGCCCATCCAGCGGATGTCCTGGTTGTGGTGCATGCCCATGATGACCGAGCCGGCACCCAGGAACAGCAGGGCCTTGAAGAACGCATGGGTCATCAGGTGGAACACGGCCACCGAATAGGCCGAAGCGCCCAGCGCCACGGTCATGTATCCCAGCTGCGACAGCGTGGAGTAGGCCACCACACGCTTGATGTCGTTCTGGATGATGCCCAGGAAGCCCATGAACAGCGCCGTGATGGCACCGATCCACAGGATGAAATTGAGCGCGGTGTCCGACAACTCGAACAGCGGCGACATGCGCGACACCATGAAGATGCCGGCAGTCACCATGGTGGCCGCGTGGATCAGTGCCGAGATGGGGGTCGGGCCTTCCATCGAGTCGGGCAGCCACACGTGCAGCGGGAACTGGGCGGACTTGCCCATGGCGCCGATGAACAGGCAGATGCAGATCACAGTGATCAGCAGCCAGTCGGTGCCGGGGAATGCCAGGGCACCGAGTTCGCCGGACTTGGCGAAGATTTCGCTGTAGTTCAAAGTGCCGGTGTAGGCAGCGATCAGGCCAATGCCCAGGATGAAGCCGAAGTCACCCACACGGTTGACCAGGAACGCCTTCATGTTGGCGAAAATCGCCGTGGGCTTGTTGAACCAGAAGCCGATCAGCAGGTAGGACACCAGGCCCACAGCTTCCCAGCCGAAGAACAGCTGCAGCAGGTTGTTGCTCATGACCAGCATGAGCATGGAGAACGTGAACAGCGAGATGTAGGCGAAGAAACGGTTGTAGCCGTCATCCTCTTCCATGTAGCCAATGGTGTAGATGTGCACCATCAGCGACACAAAGGTCACCACCACCATCATCATGGCCGTGAGGCTGTCGATCAGGAAACCCACTTCCATCTTCAAGCCACCCACCACCATCCAGGTGTAGAGCGTCTCGTTGAAACGGGCGCCATCCACGGCCACGCTCTTGAGCGTCATGGCCGAGAGGATGAAAGCGACAAGCACGCCAAGGATCGTCAGCGTGTGGCTCAGGCGGCGACCAATCCAGTTACCACCAAAGGTTGTGCCGAAGATACCGGCCAGCAGAGCGCCCGCCAGCGGAGCCAGTGGCACGGCCAGGAGCGTTGAAGCGGAGAGGGTTTGACTCATTCTTGAGAACCTTGGGAATACGGGTGGCTCATCAGCCCTTGAGGGTGTTGAGGTCTTCCGCGTTGATGCTGGACTTGTTGCGGAACAGCAGCACCAGGATCGCGAGGCCAATGGCCGACTCTGCGGCCGCCACGGTCAGGATGAAGAACACGAACACCTGCCCGTGCATGTCGCCCAGGTAGTGCGAGAACGCCACGAAGTTCATGTTCACTGCCAGCAGCATCAACTCGATCGCCATCAGCAGCACGATCAGGTTCTTGCGGTTCAGGAAGATGCCGATCACGGCCAGCGCGAACAGCATCGCGCCCAGAGAGAGAAAGTGGCCCAAAGTCAGCGTCATGCTTTTTTCTCCTCGGCGGCGGGTTCGGCGGGCACCTCGGGCTGCGCCTTCTGGGTGGCAGCCACCTTCACGACTTCCAGGCGATCGCTGGCGCGAACCCGGATCTGCAACGAAGGATTGATGGCCTTGCTGTCCTTGCGCTGGCGCAGGGTGAGTGCAATGGCAGCGATCATGGCCACCAACAGGATCACGGCCGCGATTTCAACGGGGTACAGGTACTGGGTGTACAGAAGCTTGCCCAGTTCCTTGGTATTGGAGTACGGCACCACCTGGCCGGCCGCATCCACGACAGTGGCAACTGCCTTGGGCTCGTCCATACCGCGGAAACCACCCATCAGCACGGCGGCCATTTCCAGGGCGATCAGCGCGCCCACGAAAGCAGCGAGCGGGAAATGCTTCCAGAAGCCCTTGCGCACGGTATCGATGTGGATGTCCAACATCATCACCACGAACAGGAACAGCACCATCACGGCCCCCAGGTACACCAGCACCAGGGCGATGGCCAGGAACTCCGCCTTGAGCAGCAGCCACACAGCGGCAGCCTGCGAAAAGGCAAGGATGAGGTAGAGCACCGCATGCACGGGATTGCGCGCGGTGATCACCCGGAAGGCTGCAAACAGCAGCACCACCGAGAAGAGATAGAAGAAACCGGTCTTGGCGTCCATGAATCGGGTCTTTATAGAAAGTCTGGCAAAGAGGCCGCGCTCAGCACCGCTCAGCGGTACTTGGCATCCGCAGCCTTGGCCGCCGCGATTTCAACTTCGTACCGGTCGCCCACGGCCAGGAGCATGTCTTTCGTGAAATACAGGTCGCCACGTTTTTCGCCGTGGTACTCGAAGATGTGCGTTTCAACGATCGAATCCACCGGGCAGCTTTCTTCGCAGAAACCGCAGAAGATGCACTTGGTCAGGTCGATGTCGTAGCGTGTGGTACGGCGCGAACCATCGGCGCGCACGTCCGATTCAATCGTGATGGCCATGGCGGGGCACACGGCCTCGCACAGCTTGCAGGCAATGCAGCGCTCTTCGCCGTTGTCATAGCGGCGCAGCGCGTGCAGACCACGGAAACGGGGCGACAGGGGCGTCTTCTCTTCGGGGAACTGCACGGTCACCTTGCGGCGGAACGCGTAGCGGCCGGTCAGGGCCATGCCCTTGACCAGTTCCACGAGCATGAAGCTCTTGAAGAAGTCTTTGAACGAAAAAGGTGCAGCAGCAACAACGGCAGTCATGTGTGATGTCCCCGCTTATTTCCAGATGTTCCAGGGCGAGAGCAGCCAGCCGCCCACAAAGAGCAGGTACACCAGCGTCACCGGGATGAAGATCTTCCAGCCCAGACGCATGATCTGGTCATAACGGAAGCGTGGGAATGTGGCGCGGATCCAGATGAACATGGACACCACGAGGAAGGTCTTGAGACCCAGCCAGATCCAACCGGGAATCCAGTTGAACAACGCGCTGTCGATGGGCGACAGCCAGCCGCCCAGGAACATGAGCGCGGCCAGGATGGACACGAGCCACATGCTGGCGTATTCGGCCAGGAAGAAGATCGCGAAGCCCATACCCGAATACTCGACCATGTGGCCGGCCACGATTTCGGCTTCACCTTCGACCACGTCGAAGGGGTGGCGGTTGGTCTCGGCCACGCCGGAGATCAGGTACACCAGGAAGATGGGCAACAGGGGCAGCCAGTTCCAGGACAGGAAGGTCAGGCCCTTGTCGGCCGCCATGCCCTTGGCCTGCGACATGACGATCTCGGTCAGATTCATGCTGCCCGAGACCATGATCACCACCAGGAAGCAGAACCCCATGGCGATTTCATAGCTCACCATCTGGGCCGAAGCGCGCAGTGCGCCCAGGAAGGCGTACTTCGAGTTTGATGCCCAGCCAGCAATGATCACGCCGTACACCTCGATGGAGGTGATCGCCATCACCAGCAGCAGACCGGCGTTGACATTGGCCAGCGCCACATCGGGACCAAAGGGAATCGCCACCCAGGCGGCCAGCGCCGGCATGATGGCCATGACCGGGCCCAACACGAACAGGCCCTTGCTCGCAGCGGTCGGCTGGATGATTTCCTTGGTCAGCAGCTTCAGCGCGTCGGCAATCGGCTGCAGCAGACCCATGGGACCCACGCGGTTGGGGCCGTGGCGCACTTGCATGAAACCCAGCAGCTTGCGTTCCCACAAGGTGAGGTAGGCCACTGCACCCATCAGGGGCGCCAGGATGCAGACGATCTTGATCAGGATCCAGAGTACCGGCCAGACGATGCCGGTCCACCAGCCAAAGGAGAGCAGGTTCAGGCCCGCGTTGTAGATCGCGTCGATCATGCGGCCACTCCTTCACGTGCCATGCGCGCGTCGGCAGTAAGCTGCAGCGACGTGGAACGGCGCACCAAGCCGTCCAGTTGATAGATGGAAGCCACGACGGGTTCGCCAGCAGCGGCCGCGGTCGCAAGCGCCGCCTTCACAGCATTCGACAGCTGCGCGGCCGGTACTTGTGTGACCGTGCCCGCTGGAGCATTGGTGGCACGGGCCAGCACGTCCTGCGAGGTTTCGAAGTCGAAGCCCGGCACGCCCAGCAGATTGGCCAGCACGCGCAGGACCTTCCACGCAGGGCGGGTGTCACCCAGGGGGCGCACCACGGCATGGAAACTTTGCAGGCGGCCTTCGGCATTGACGAAGCTGCCCGAGGTTTCCGTGAACGGAGCAATTGGCAACAGAACGTCACTGAACTCCATGTTGGCCTTGAAGGGGCTCAACGTGACCACCATCTCTGCACCAGACAGGGCAGTGGCAGCCTGCGCACCCGCAGCCGAGTCATGGACTGGCTCGGTGTTCAGCAGCACTGCCGCCTTCAAACCACCGGAGAGCATTTGAGCCGCATTCAGACCGCCATTGACAGGGTGAGCGCCCGCAAACTGCGCACCCACCGTGTTGGCGGCTTCCGTGAGGTAACCCACGCTCGCGCCAGTGTTCTCACCGATCCAGTTGGCAAGCGCCAGCAGCTGGCTGGCCTGTGCATGGTGTGCAGCGGCATTGCCCAGCAGCACAGCCTTGCGCTCGCCGCCCAGCAAAGAGCGGGCGATGACTTGGGCAGCCTCGCTGGCAGCAGTCGCGCCTTGGGGCGCAGCAATGCCTTTCTCCTGGGCCACTGCGGACGCAATACCGCCCAGCGTCTGCATCCATTCCGCAGCGCCTTGCGCCACGAAGGATTGCACGGGCATGGCCCAGTCCTGGGCCACCGATGCGATGGCGCTGACCTGGCAGCCGTGGCGTGCAGCCTGGCGAATGCGCTGGGCAAACAGCGGATGGTCCTTGCGCAGATTCGAGCCCACCACCAGCACGCGTTGCAGCGTGGACAGGGAGGCGATGGACGTGCCCAGCCAGCGGATACCTTCGGGTGCAGCGAACTCGGCGTTGCGCAGGCGGTAGTCAATGTTGTCACTGCCGATGCCACGCATCAGCGCGGAGGCGAGGTACAGCTCTTCCACGGTGCTGTGCGGGCTGACCAACGCACCGATGCTGCTGGCGCCGTGGTCGTTCTTGATGTTCTTCAGACCATTGGCCACGTATTCCAGCGCGGTCTGCCAATCGACTTCCTTCCACACCCCACCCTGCTTGAGCATGGGCTGGGTCAGGCGGTCTTCACCGTTGAGCGCTTCGTAGGAGAAACGGTCGCGGTCGGCAATCCAGCACTCGTTGACAGCTTCGTTTTCCAGGGGCACCACGCGCATGACCTTGTGGTTCTTGACCTGGACAATCAGGTTGGCACCGGTCGAATCATGCGGGCTCACCGAGCGGCGGCGCGACAACTCCCAGGTGCGGGCGCTGTAGCGGAACGGCTTGCTGGTGAGGGCACCCACAGGGCAGATGTCGATCATGTTGCCCGACAGCTCGGAGTCCACCGTATCACCCGTAACCGTCGTGATCTCGGAATGCTCGCCGCGGTGGATCATGCCCAACTCCATCACGCCGGCCACTTCCTGGCCGAAACGCACGCAGCGGGTGCAGTGGATGCAGCGGCTCATTTCCTGCATGGAAATCAGCGGGCCCACATCCTTGACGGGCACCACGCGCTTTTCTTCTTCATAGCGCGAAGAAGAGCCACCGTAGCCCACAGCCAGATCCTGCAGCTGGCACTCACCGCCCTGGTCACAGATGGGGCAGTCCAGCGGGTGGTTGATCAGCAGAAACTCCATGACCGACTGCTGGGCCTTGATGGCCTTGTCGCTCTTGGTGCGCACGATCATGCCTTGCGTCACCGGCGTGGCGCAGGCGGGCATGGGCTTGGGAGCCTTTTCCACATCCACCAGGCACATGCGGCAGTTGGCGGCGATGGAAAGCTTCTTGTGGTAACAGAAATGGGGAATGTAGGTGCCAGCTTTTTCGGCAGCATGCATCACCATGCAGCCTTCAGCGACTTCTACTTTCTGCCCGTCGAGTTCGATTTCAACCATATGCGTTTCTCGCGATCAGGCGGAGGTGGAAGCCTGAGGGGTCTTCTCTTGGCGGATCAGCGCTTCGAATTCCGGACGGAAGTGCTTGATCATGGCGCGCACCGGCATGGCCGCCGCGTCACCCAGCGCACAGATGGTGCGGCCCTGGATGTTGTCCGCCACCGAATTGAGCAGGTTGAGGTCGCCTTCGCGTCCCTGGCCATGCTGGATCCGGTCGATCACGCGCCACATCCAGCCCGTGCCTTCGCGGCAGGGCGTGCACTGGCCGCAGGATTCGTGCGAGTAGAAGTACGACAGGCGCAGCAGGCTCTCGACCATGCTGCGGGAGTCGTCCATCACGATCACAGCACCCGAGCCCAGCATGGAGCCGGCCTTGGCGATGGAGTCATAGTCCATCGTGCATTCCATGATGATGGACGCGGGCAGCACGGGGGCGGACGAACCGCCAGGGATCACGGCCTTGAGCTGGCGGCCCTTGCGCACACCACCGGCCAGTTCGAGCAGCTTGGCGAACGGCGTACCCAGAGGCACTTCGTAGTTGCCAGGCTTCTCGACGTCGCCAGAGACCGAGAAAATCTTGGTGCCGCCGTTGTTGGGCTTGCCGCACTCCAGATACGCTGCGCCACCGTTGCGAATGATCCACGGCACAGCCGCGAAGGTCTCGGTGTTGTTGATCGTGGTGGGCTTGCCGTAGAGGCCGAAGCTCGCAGGGAACGGTGGTTTGAAGCGGGGCTGACCCTTCTTGCCTTCCAGCGATTCGAGCAGCGCAGTCTCTTCGCCGCAGATGTAGGCACCGAAGCCGTGCGCCGCATGGAGCTGGAAGCTGAAGTTGCTGCCCAGGATCTTGTCGCCCAGGTATCCCGCAGCGCGCGCCTCTTCCAGCGCCGCCTCGAAGCGGTCGTAGGTCTGGAAGATCTCGCCGTGGATGTAGTTGTAGCCCACGGAAATGCCCATCGCGTAGGCGGCGATGATCATGCCTTCGATGACGATGTGCGGGTTGAACTGCAGGATGTCACGGTCCTTGCACGTGCCCGGCTCACCTTCGTCGGAATTGCAGACGAGGTACTTCTGGCCAGGGAACGAGCGGGGCATGAAGCTCCACTTGAGACCGGTGGGGAAGCCCGCACCGCCGCGGCCACGCAGGCCCGATTCCTTGACGGTAGCGATGACCTGGTCCTGTGTGAGCGGCTCACCGCCGTCGGTGCCCAGGATCTTGCGCAGCGCAGCGTAGCCGCCGCGCGCTTCGTAGTCCTTGATGCTCCAGTTCGTGCCGTCCAGGCCCGCGTAAATCTGCGGGTTAATGTGGCGGTCGTGGAAGCAGGTCTGGACGCCTGTGGCCTGGAACTGCGAGAGGATCTGTGCAGCAGTGGTCATGCTTGTCCTTCCGCCGCGCGCAGGCCGTCTACCAGTTGATCGAGCTTGTCGTTGTCCATGAAGCTGCACATCGTGCGGTCATTGACGAGCATCACGGGCGCATCGGCGCAGGCGCCCAGGCACTCGCACTGCTGCAGGGTGAACAGGCCGTCAGCCGTGGTCTCGCCCATGGCCACGCCGAGCTTCTTTTCAAGGTGGTGCAGCGCCTTCTGACCGTCGCGCAACTGGCAAGGCAGGTTGGTGCAAACGTTGAGCTTGTACTTGCCCGTCGGCTGCTGGTTGTACATGTTGTAGAACGTGGTGACTTCGTGCACCGCGATCTGGGCCATGCCCAGGTAGTCGGCGATCACGGCCTCGCTCTCGGCGCTGACCCAGCCCTGCTCCTGCTGCACGATGGACAGACAGGCCATCACGGCCGACTGCGCTTGCTCGGGCGGGTACTTGGCCACTTCGCGTGCAAAGCGCGCCAGCGTCGCCTCGGTGATCTTGGTATTGCTGCTGTTCATCGGTCGATCTCCCCGAACACGATATCCATGGTGCCAATGATGGCCACGGCGTCGGCGATCATGTGGCCACGGGCCATTTCGTCCAAGGTGGCGAGATGCGCAAAACCAGGCGCACGAATCTTGAGGCGGTAAGGTTTGTTGGCGCCATCGCTGACCAGATAGATGCCAAACTCGCCCTTGGGGTGTTCCACGGCGGCATAGGCTTCGCCTTCGGGCACGTGGAAACCTTCGGTGAAGAGCTTGAAATGATGGATCAGCTCTTCCATGTTGGACTTCATGGATTCGCGCGCAGGTGCCGCCACCTTGTGGTTGTCAGTGATGACAGGGCCCGGATTGGCGCGCAACCAGTCCACGCACTGCTTGATGATGCGGTTGGACTCGCGCATCTCCTGCACACGCACCAGATAGCGGTCGTAGCAGTCGCCGGTCTTGCCCACAGGCACGTCGAAATCCACGCGGTCGTAGACATCGTAGGGCTGCGTCTTGCGCAGGTCCCAGGCAATGCCAGAGCCTCGGATCATGGGGCCGGTCATGCCCAGATTCAGTGCACGCTCGGGTGGCACCACGCCAATACCCACGGTGCGCTGCTTCCAGATGCGGTTATCGGTCAGCAGCGTCTCGTACTCGTCCACGCAGCCAGGGAAGCGTTTCGTGAAATCGTCGATGAAGTCCAGCAGCGAGCCCTGGCGGTTCTGGTTCAGCGCCTCCAATGCCTTGGCATTCTTGATCTTGCTGACCTTGTACTGCGGCATGCTGTCCGGCAGGTCGCGGTACACACCGCCCGGACGGAAGTACGCCGCGTGCATGCGCGCGCCGGAGACGGCCTCGTACATGTCGAACAGGTCTTCGCGTTCGCGGAAGGTGTAGATCAGGATGGTGGAGCTGCCGCAGTCATTGCCGTGCGAACCCAGCCACATCAGGTGGTTCAGCAGCCGCGTGATCTCGGAGAACATCACGCGGATGTACTGAGCGCGCACCGGCACTTCCAGGCCCAGCAGCTTTTCGATGGCCAGGCAGTAAGCGTGCTCGTTGGACATCATGGACACGTAGTCCAGGCGGTCCATGTAGGGCAGCGACTGGATGTAGGTCTTGTGCTCGGCCAGTTTTTCGGTGGCACGGTGTAGCAGGCCAATGTGCGGGTCGGCACGCTGCACGACTTCGCCGTCCAGTTCCAGCACCAGGCGCAACACACCGTGCGCAGCCGGATGCTGTGGACCAAAGTTCAGGGAATAGTTCTTGATTTCAGCCATGATGGTTCACATGGGGCGCCGAACGCCTCAGTGCAGGCCTCCGTACTTGTCTTCGCGGATGATGCGTGGCGTGATTTCACGCGGCTCGATCGAGACGGGCTCGTAGACCACCCGGCGCTGCTCAGCGTCGTAGCGCATCTCGACATGGCCCGACAGCGGGAAGTCCTTGCGGAAGGGATGGCCGATAAAGCCATAGTCGGTCAGGATGCGGCGCAGGTCGTTGTGGCCATCGAACACGATGCCGAACAGGTCAAACGCCTCGCGCTCGTACCAATTGGCCGAGTTCCACAGATCGGAGACCGATGCCACCACCGGGAAATCATCGTCGGCGCAAAACACCTTCACGCGCACACGCTGGTTGAGGCTCACCGACAGCAGGTGCGACACCACACAGTAGCGCGCGCCTTCGTTCACGGCATCGCCATACGCGGAGTAATCCACACCACACAGATCCACCAGTTGCTCGAAGCGGCACCCCTCGGCGTCGCGCAGCAGGCGCATGGCATCCAGATAGTCGGCAGCAGACACCACCAGCGTGACTTCATCCAGGGCCACCGTGATCTGGCGGACTTTGGCGCCAAGCGCGGCAGCAATGTTGTCTTTGAGTTTTTCAGGCCGAATGGCAACAGCAGTCATCATCAACCCTTCAGACACGAGCAATGGTGTTGGTGCGGCGAATCTTCTGCTGCAGCTGAATGATCCCGTAGATCAGCGCTTCTGCCGTGGGCGGGCAGCCTGGCACGTACACATCCACAGGCACAATGCGATCGCACCCACGCACCACGGAGTAGCTGTAGTGGTAGTAACCACCGCCATTGGCGCATGAACCCATCGACAGCACCCAGCGGGGCTCGGACATCTGGTCGTACACCTTGCGCAGCGCCGGTGCCATCTTGTTGCACAGCGTGCCGGCCACGATCATCAGGTCGGACTGACGGGGGCTGGCACGGAACACTTCGGCGCCGAAGCGGCCGATGTCGTATCGGGCCGCTGCCGCGTGCATCATCTCGACAGCACAACAGGCCAGGCCAAAAGTCATCGGCCACAGAGAACCGGTCTTGGCCCAATTCACCACGGAGTCGTAACTCGTGGTGATGAAGCCTTCCTTCATCACGCCTTCAATCATTGCATCGATCCTTGTTGAAGCCCGCTCATTCCCAATCCAGGGCACCCTTTTTCCACTCGTAGACAAAGCCCACTACGAGGATGGCCAGGAAGATCACGACCGCCACGAAGCCCGCCATGCCCACATCATGCAGCGTTACCGCCCAGGGGAAGAGGAACGCGATTTCGAGGTCGAACAGAATGAAGAGAATGGCCACGAGGTAGTAGCGCACATCGAACTTCATGCGCGCATCCTCGAAGGCTTCAAAGCCACATTCGTAGGGGGAGTTCTTTGCGGCATCCGGGCGATTGGGGCCCAGTATGTAGCCGAGTACGAGGGGGACAACGCCAACGGCGATGCCAACCAAGATGAACAAAAGGACGGGGAGGTACTGATCGAGGTTCATCTTGAGGATGTGCTCACCGCTGTAGCCTTGCCCGACATGAGCCCGGATGGGTCATGCGGGGAGGCCTTTGTTTTGGTGCCGTCGGCGAGACTCGAACTCGCACAGCTTTCGCCACTACCCCCTCAAGATAGCGTGTCTACCAATTTCACCACGACGGCTGGTTGCTGCGTCTGGATGGCATGAGGAACCTTGCGGTTTTGGCTTTCCAGACAATCCCGGATTCTACTCCGGAAAAACCCTGCTTCAGCTTGCAGGGCCCAATTTAGTGCAGATTATTTGGTCGGAATTTGCGCCGCGCCCGATGCAGGCACAGCAGGAGCAACTGCAGCATCTGGAGTCGCAGCGGCGGGCGCCACAGCAGCAGGAGCCTCCAGCACACTGCCAGAGCTGGCCGGGCGGGCGTTGCCAAAATAGGCCAGCGCCAGCGTGGACACAAAAAAGACTGCGGCCAACACCCCGGTACTGCGCGACAAGAAGTTGGCACTGCCACTGGCGCCAAACAGGCTGCCCGAGCTTCCGCTGCCAAATGCGGCGCCCATGTCAGCCCCCTTGCCATGCTGGATGAGGATCAGGCCAATCATCACCAGCGCCGCCAACATCTGCACCGCCAAAATCACATTCACGATCACGTTCATTCTCTGTTCACTCCTGATTGAATAGCTTCGGCAGCCTTAGCGGGCTGCCGCAATGATTTGCAAAAAGTCGGCCGCCTTCAACGAGGCACCCCCCACCAGTCCACCATCGATGTCCGGCTGGGCCAGCAACTGTGCCGCGTTGCCCGCATTCATGCTGCCGCCATACAGCAGGCGAATGCGGTCGGCATGTTCGCTGGCTGCCGAGAGTTGCGCGCGCAACACCGCATGGACCGCCTGCGCTTGCTCTGGAGATGCCGTGCGCCCCGTGCCAATGGCCCAAACAGGCTCGTACGCCACCACGATCTCGCTGATGCAGTGACCATTGAGATGGATCACCGCCGCCAGCTGGCGCTTGACCACGGCTTCGGTCTGGCCTGCTTCGCGCTCCTGCAAGGTTTCCCCCACACAAACGATGGGAGTGACGCCGGCGGCCAGGGCACGCTGCGCCTTCTCCGCCACCGCCACGTCGGTTTCGCCATGGTATTGGCGACGCTCCGAGTGCCCCACCAGGGCATAACGCACACCAAAGTCCTTCAGCATCGCCACGGAGACCTCGCCGGTGTAGGCCCCCGACTCGTACCGGGAAACGTCCTGGGCCGCTACCGCGACCACCGTCCCAGCGGTGAGCGCCTGCACTTGTGCCAGATACGGCGCGGGCACCGCCACTGCCACGTCGCAAGCCACATCATCCAGACCTGCGATGAGCGCCTTCAGCAACACCTCGTTGGCAGCCAGGCTGCCATTCATTTTCCAGTTGCCTGCGATGAGTTTTTTCTTGTTGTTCATGGTTACCACGTCAAAACAATCTTGCCGATATGCTGGTTCGATTCCATCAGGGCATGGGCTTGAGATGCATCTGCCGCAGCAAACGTGCTGTGAATGACTGGGCGCACCTTGCCCGCCGCCAACAAGGGCCACACCCGCTCACGCAACGCATTGGCAATAGCACCCTTGAATGCGACGGAGCGCGGACGCAACGTAGACCCGGTGATGGTGAGGCGGCGCCGCAGAACCAGCCCCGCATTGAAGTCACTCTTGACCCCGCCCTGCACCGCGATGATGACCAGGCGGCCATCTTCGGCCAGGCACTCCACCTCCCGCGCCACGTAGTCGCCAGCGACCATGTCGAGCACCACATCCACGCCCCGCCCTTCCGTGATGCGCCGCGCCTCTGCCACAAAGTCTTGCGACTTGTAATTGATAGCGTGGTGCGCACCCAGCGCAAGGCAGGCTGCGCATTTTTCGTCGCTGCCCGCCGTGGCAATGACCACCGCACCGAGCGCCCGCGCCAACTGGATCGCCGTGACGCCAATGCCGCTGGTCCCACCCTGCACCAGCAAGGTCTCACCCGCCTGCAGGCGACCCCGATCGAACACGTTGCTCCACACCGTGAAGAACGTCTCCGGCAGCGATGCTGCCTCCACGTCACTCAGCCCATCGGGCACCGGCAAACACTGAGCCACTGGAGCGACACACCATTCGGCATAGCCACCACCAGCCACCAGCGCGCACACGCGGTCGCCCACACGAATGCCCGCCTTGGCCAGCGCCGCGGCATCACCAGACTCCACCACCCCCGCCACCTCCAGCCCCGGTAGGTCCGAGGTGCCCGGCGGTGGCGCGTAGTGCCCCATGCGCTGCAGCACGTCAGGACGGTTGATGCCACTGGCGGCAACGCGGATCAGCAGCTCACCCGCGCCGGGCTCCGGCCTGGGGCGATTCCCCAGGGCCAGCACCTGAGGCCCGCCAAAAGACGTGATCTCGACTGCACGCATATTGCGATCCATGGAAAGTCAGATTGGAATGATTTAGGCCGCCTGCGCTCTATGGATGAACGCAGACAGCTACAAAATCAATAGCAACCAACAACTCAGCCAATCACCTGCTCGGACGCGCCGTCCGACAACAGCGATTGTTGTTGTTGCTGCTGCTCCGCAGGCTGGCGACCGCCATCACGACCATGGTCGCGGCGAGGCTCGCGATCACCGCGCTCGGCAGGAGCGGGGCGGTCGCTGCCACCGGCGGGGCGCTCGGCCAGCACCTTCATCGACAGCTTGATGCGGCCCTTCTCGTCGGTTTCCATGACCTTGACCTTCACGATCTGGCCTTCGGTCAGGTAGTCGGACACCTTCTCGACGCGCTCGTGCGCAATCTGGCTGATGTGCAGCAGGCCGTCCTTGCCAGGCAGCAGGTTGATCAGGGCGCCGAAATCCAGGATCTTGGTCACAGGGCCTTCGTAGATCTTGCCGATCTCGACCTCGGCCGTGATCTGCTCAATGCGCTTCTTCGCCTCGTCGGCCTTCGCTGCATCGGTGGCGGCGATGGTGATGGTGCCGTCTTCCTCGATGTTGATCTGGCAGCCCGTTTCCTCGGTCAGCGCACGAATCACCGCCCCACCCTTGCCGATCACGTCGCGGATCTTCTCGGGGTTGATCTTCATCGTGTAGAGCTTGGGCGCGAAGTTGGACACTTCTGTCTTCGCCTCGCCCATGGCTTCCTGCATCTTGCCCAGGATGTGCATGCGCGCCTCCTTGGCCTGCGCCAGGGCGACCTGCATGATTTCCTTGGTGATGCCCTGGATCTTGATGTCCATCTGCAGCGCGGTGATACCGCTGGTGGTACCAGCCACCTTGAAGTCCATGTCACCCAGGTGATCTTCGTCGCCCAGGATGTCGGTCAGCACGGCAAAGCGGTTGTCTTCCTTGATCAGGCCCATGGCGATGCCAGCCACGTGCGCCTTCATGGGCACGCCGGCGTCCATCATGGACAGGCAACCGCCGCAGACCGATGCCATCGACGAAGAACCATTGGACTCGGTGATCTCCGACACCACACGGATGGTATAGGGGAATTCTTCCTTCGTGGGCAGCACGGCCACGAGGGCGCGCTTGGCCAGGCGGCCGTGGCCGATTTCACGGCGCTTGGTGGAGCCCATGCGGCCCACTTCACCGGTGGCGAAGGGAGGCATGTTGTAGTGGAACATGAAGCGGTCTTCGAACTCGCCGGCCAGCGCGTCGATGCGCTGCGCGTCGCGCTCGGTGCCCAGCGTGGAGATCACCAGCGCCTGGGTTTCGCCACGCGTGAACAGCGCGGAGCCGTGCGTGCGGGGCAGCACGGAGTTGCGGATCTCGATGGGTCGCACGGTGCGCGTGTCGCGGCCGTCGATGCGGGGCTCGCCCGCCAGGATCTGGCTGCGCACAATCTTGGCCTCGATCTCGAACAGCAGGCCCTCGACCTTCACGGAATCGAACTCCACGCCTTCGGCCTTGAGCGATGCAAACACGGACGCCGTGGCTTCGCGCAGGGCATGCGTGCGGGCTTGTTTGCTGCGGATTTGGTAGGCGGCGCGCAGCTTTTCTTCGGCCAGGCCAGTCACCTTGGCGATGAAAGGCTCGTCCTTGGCCGGCGCTTGCCAGTCCCACACAGGCTTGCCAGCGTCGCGCACCAGTTCATGGATGGCGTTGATGGCGATCTTGCCCTGCTCGTGGCCGAACACCACGGCGCCCAGCATCACGTCTTCGGGCAATTGCTGCGCTTCGGACTCAACCATCAACACGGCGGCCTCAGTGCCTGCCACGACCAGGTCCATCTGCGAGTTCTTGCGCAGGGTCTGACCAGGGTTCAGAACGTACTCGCCGTTGATGTAGCCCACACGCGCTGCGCCGATGGGGCCATTGAAAGGAATGCCGGAGATCGACAACGCGGCGCTCACGGCAATCATGGCGGCGATGTCAGCGTCCACTTCGGGGTTCAACGAGATGGTGTGGATGACCACATGCACGTCGTTGTAGAAACCCTCGGGGAACAGCGGGCGGATCGGGCGGTCGATCAGGCGGCTGGTCAGCGTTTCGAGTTCGCTGGGCTTGGCTTCGCGCTTGAAGAAGCTGCCGGGAATCTTGCCAGCGGCGTAGGTCTTCTCAATGTAGTCCACGGTCAGCGGGAAAAAGTCCTGGCCAGCCTTGGCAATCTTGGACCCCACCACGGTGGCCAGCACCACGGTGTCATCGATGTTCACCAACACGGCGCCAGAGGCCTGGCGGGCGATCTCGCCCGTTTCCATGACGACGGTCTTGTCGCCCCACTGGAAAGACTTGGTAACTTTGTTGAAAATGCTCATGTTCAGCTCCTGTTTTAATAGCTGGTAGCGCGCTACCAGATTGTCACGGAGGGCAATTCAGAACACGATGCCATTCCAGTGAACCAGCCCACCAATGCTTGGCGGCAACTTCATTGGAATGACACAGCTTCGCTCTGTTTTGCGGCTCCGAAGTAAAAAACGCCTGAGCTAGCGGACTAACCCAGGCGTTTTCGCATGCAATGAAAATTACTTGCGCAGACCCAACTTGGCAATCAGCGCGGTGTAACGGTCAGCGTCCTTGGCCTTCAGATAGTCCAGCAGCTTGCGACGACGGCTCACCATGCGCAGCAGGCCACGACGACCATGGTGGTCCTTGGCATGCGTCTTGAAGTGGGGGGTCAGTTCGTTGATGCGGGCGGTCAGCAGGGCCACTTGCACTTCTGGGCTACCAGTGTCATTGGCAGCACGGGCGTTCGCCTTGACGACTTCAGCCTTGATGGAGGATGCGATCATGTTTTTCCTTTGATGTGGCCTAGCGTGAAAGCAGGCCATGGTTTTACTTGCGCCAGCAGCTGGAACGGCCGCTGGCGTGCGTCTTGCACCATGCAAAACCTTTGGAGTATACCCTGAGACAGGTTTTTGCCTATCAGCCCCTTAGGCAGGCCAATTGGGGCTGCCAGACACAAAGACCGGCACAACCAATCCAGCCCAGCAACGCAAAGCTCGCTGCCTGCGGCAAGACCTCACGCCGCCACCAACAGCCGACTGACCACATCGAACGATGTCGTGCCGCTCTCCAATATGAAGAAGGATGCGATATGCCCTGAGCTGCCGCCACATCCGCGCTAGGCGGGATCCCCGCATCGGCGCCATGGCGCTGCGGATTCGCCCCAGATGCACAACCCACGCATGCTTTTACATCAGCCCCGCACAACCATTGCCAGATAGGCACAGCGCAAACGTATTGAACCAAGAGACCATGAACACAGGCGCGAGCATCCACCCAAGCCGCTAACCCACCTCCAAAAAGCTCCTGGAAAACTGCGCATCAAGATCAGGCACCCTCCAGACTCCGCCAGATCCAGAAAGCTGAGAGCCCCACCTGGGAGAGTCTGGATAGCAAAGACACCCCCATACCCAATCCACCAGAATTCATGTGCCGGTTTCGCAAAAAATGACGATGACTTAGCAGAACTCAATCGGCCAAGCTATTGAGCCCCCTGGAGATCAGCAAACAGGTTGTTGAGATTGCCGTCAGCAGGCTTTGTCGAACAGGAAAGACAGACAACCAAAGACTACCCCACCTCACCAGACTATATCAAAGGAACCTCATCATCCTTACCAAACTTGGAGCCGTATCACCTCAGCGCCCACACCTGCACCGGCGACTTCACGAATGAGAGATTCTTCAAAATTTAGCAGAACCAAACGAACAACAGGCAACAAAAAAAACCAAAGGGGATCAACAATTTCGAAAGCAGAAAATAGACATACACTCTAGGGATTCTCTGCACGAATACCGCTGCGATGTGATTGAGCAAGCTTGAAGCCCAGACAATAGTCGCATGAAGCAAAGC
>NZ_JBWKZU010000056.1:0-32457 GCF_059424825.1 Acidovorax sp. GW101-11A03
AATAGCCAGGCTATTGGCGTGCGGCCTGGCTGGCTTTCCCTTCGGGCTGGCTGCGCAATGCGGCGTCTGCTTTGTCGGGCGGCTTGCCAATAGCCAGGCTATTGGCCGCCCCCCCTTCGCGCATCCATCCGCATTGCACCGCCAGCGCGTGGGGGAATTGAAGGGGGACACGCCCTAGAATCATTCGCGCATGCCCCTGATCACCCTCATCCTCCTCCCCTTCATCGGCAGCTTGCTGGCGGCAGTGTTGCCCGCCAATGCCCGCAACACCGAGTCCACACTCGCTGGGCTCATTGCCTTGTTCTGCACGGTGCAAGCGGCACTCTACTTCCCCGAGATTGCCGACGGTGGCGTGATCCGGCAGGAACTGGCCTGGCTGCCCGCACTGGGCCTGAACCTCGTCATCCGCATGGATGGCTTCGCGTGGATGTTCTGCATGCTGGTGCTGGGCGTGGGCAGCCTGGTGGTGCTGTATGCGCGCTACTACATGTCGCCCGCCGACCCGGTGCCGCGCTTCTTCTCGTTTTTCCTTGCTTTCATGGGTGCCATGGCGGGTGTGGTGCTATCGGGCAACATCATCCAGATCGCGTTTTTCTGGGAGCTGACCAGCCTGTTCTCGTTCTTGCTGATCGGCTACTGGCACCACCGCAAGGATGCGCGGCGCGGTGCACGCATGGCGCTCACGGTGACGGGCACAGGCGGGCTGGCCATGCTGGCGGGCATGCTGGTGCTGGGCCACATCGTGGGCAGCTATGACCTGGACCATGTGCTCGTGGCCGGGCAGCTCATCCAGAACCACCCGCTGTACCTCACGGCCCTGGTGCTGATCCTGCTGGGCGCGCTCACCAAAAGCGCGCAGTTCCCGTTCCACTTCTGGCTGCCCCACGCCATGGCCGCGCCCACGCCCGTGTCGGCTTACCTGCACTCGGCCACCATGGTGAAGGCCGGCGTGTTCCTGATGGCCCGGTTGTGGCCCGCGCTGTCGGGCACGGAAGAGTGGTTCTGGCTGGTGGGCGGTGCGGGCCTGGCCACACTGCTCGTGGGCGGCTATGCGGCCATGTTCCAGAACGACCTCAAGGGGCTGCTGGCCTACTCGACCATCTCGCACCTGGGCCTCATCACCCTGCTGCTGGGCCTCAACAGCCCGCTGGCGGCCGTGGCCGCCGTGTTCCACATCATGAACCACGCCACCTTCAAGGCCTCGCTGTTCATGGCCGTGGGCATCGTGGATCATGAAAGCGGCACGCGCGACATCCGGCGCCTGTCGGGCCTGCGCAGGATGATGCCCATCACCGCCACCCTGGCCATGGTGGCCAGCGCCGCCATGGCAGGTGTGCCGCTGCTCAACGGCTTCCTGTCCAAGGAAATGTTTTTTGCCGAGACGGTGTACGTGAACACCACGCCGCTGCTCGAATGGCTGCTGCCCGTGGCCGCCACGCTGGCTGGCATGTTCAGCGTGGCGTATTCGCTGCGCTTCACGGTGGATGTGTTCTTTGGCCCACCCGCCACCGACCTGCCGCGCCCACCGCATGAGCCACCGCACTGGATGCGCGTTCCGGTCGAACTGCTGGTGCTGGCCTGCCTGGTGGTGGGCACGCTGCCCGCCTGGTCGGTGGGTGCCTACCTGGCCGCCGCCGCACGGCCCGTGGTGGGCGGCGAGCTGCCCACGTACAGCCTGGCGGTGTGGCATGGCTTTAATACCCCGTTTGTAATGAGCCTGGTGGCATTGGGCGGTGGCATTGCGTTGTATGCGCTGCTGCGGCGCCAGCGCGCGCGCGGCATGCTGGATGCACCGCCCCTCATGCACCACCTGAGCGGCCAGCGCATGTTCGAGCACCTGCTGGCCGCCCTCACGCTGGCGGGCCGCAACGGCCGCCGCCTGCTGGGCACCGGCCGCCTGCAGTGGCAGATGCTGTGGCTGGCCACAGCCGCCCTGGTGGCGGGTACCCTGCCCCTGTGGGCGCGTGGCCTGCCGATTGGTGACCGCGTGCAGTTGCCGCTGTCGCCCACGTTTGCGCTGTTGTGGCTGCTGGGCGCCGTGTGCGCTGTGGCGGCGGCCTGGCAGGCCAAGTACCACCGGCTGGCCGCTCTCACGCTGCTGGGCGGCGCGGGTTTGTGCGTGTGCCTGACCTTCCTCTGGTTCTCAGCCCCCGACCTCGCGCTCACGCAGATCGTGGTGGAAATCGTGACCACCATCCTCATCCTGCTGGGCCTGCGCTGGCTGCCCCGGCGCGACGAAAGCCTGCGCGTGCCCACCCTGGCCGAAGAGCGTCGCACCCTGCTGCGCCGCTGGCGCGACCTGGCACTGGCGCTGAGCGCGGGCGCAGGCATGGCGCTGCTGTCGTTTGCGATGATGAGCCGCCCTTTCCCCGACAGCACCTCCACCTTCTTCCTGGAACGTGCGCTCACTGAAGGGGGCGGCACCAACGTGGTCAACGTGATGCTGGTGGATTTCCGGGGCTTTGACACCTTTGGCGAAATCGTGGTGCTCGGCATCGTGGCGCTCACGGTGTATGCGCTGCTGCGGCGCTTCCGCCCCGCGCGCGAGGTGATGGACCTGCCACCCCAGCAGCGCGCCCTGCCCGCCGATGTGGACACCGATCTGGCCAACCCGCGCCAGACCGCCGACACCGCCGTGGGCTACCTCATGGTGCCCGCCGTGCTGGTGCGCCTGCTGCTGCCGTTTGCCACGCTGGTGTCCATGTACCTCTTCATGCGCGGCCACAACGAGCCCGGTGGCGGCTTTGTGGCGGGGCTGGTGTTCTCGGTGGCGTTGCTGCTGCAGTACATCGTCTCGGGCACTTCCTGGGTCGAGGCCCACCTGCCCCTCTATCCACGCCGCTGGATCGGCGTGGGCCTGCTGGCTGCACTGGCCACCGGCCTGGGCGCCTGGGCCTGGGGCTACCCGTTCCTCACCAGCCACACGGCCCATCTGCACCTGCCCCTCGTGGGCGAGGTGCATGTGGCCAGCGCGCTGTTCTTCGACATCGGCGTGTTCACCCTGGTGGTGGGCTCGACCATGCTCATCCTCACCGGCATTGCCCACCAGTCGGTGCGCAGCCACCGCTACAACAATGCGCGCGCCGACGACGAGGCGGCAGAACAAGCCGCTGCTGCCACAGCGCCCACCACCCGGGGAGAAACTGCATGGAACTGATACTGGCCCTGGCCATTGGCGTGCTCACCGGCTCGGGCGTATGGCTGCTGCTGCGGCCCCGCACCTTCCAGGTCATCATGGGCCTGTCGCTGCTGTCATACGCCGTCAACCTCTTCATCTTCAGCATGGGCCGCCTGGGCCTCGCGATTGACAAGGAGCCCGTGCTGCAGCCCGGCCTGCCGCAGGACCTGGCCCACTATGCCGACCCCATGCCCCAGGCGCTCACGCTCACTGCCATCGTGATCGGCTTTGCCATGACGGCGTTGTTCCTGGTGGTGCTGCTCGCATCGCGCGGCATGGCGGGCACCGACCATGTGGATGGCAGCCGCGCCAAAGACGCCCAGGAAATGCCGTGATGAAGAACACCCCCCTGAGCGGCTTCGCCGCTTCCCCCCGCTCTCGCAGTGCTGCGCACTGCGGGCAGGGGAACGCAGCCCTCGCCGCGGGGCGGCCCTTGCTAGGCTGCCCTGGTCTGGCGCGTGCCAGTTTCGTGCGCAGCGCCTTGGACCAATGACATGACATTCACAGGATTTCTACTTGAGCGGTTGATGCCGCACCTGATCCTCGCCCCCATCGCGCTGCCCCTGCTCACTGCCGGGCTCATGCTGCTGCTGCGCGAAGAACGCCAGCGCACCAAGGTCACGCTCAACATCACCTCGACCTTGCTGGGCCTGGTGGTGGCTGTGCTGCTGCTGGTGCAGGCCAAGGACCCCAACCTGCCCGGCAGCCTGGGCGTGTACCTGCCGGGAAACTGGCCCGCGCCGTTTGGCATCGTGCTCACCATCGACCGGCTCTCGGCCATGATGCTGGTGCTGTGCAGCACCGTGGCGCTGGCCACCGTGCTGTTCTCGGCGGCGCGCTGGCACCGCGCGGGCGTGCACTTTCACCCGCTGTTCCAGTTCCAGCTCATGGGGCTCGCGGGTGCCTTCCTCACGGCCGACCTGTTCAACCTGTTTGTGTTCTTCGAGATCATGCTGGCGGCCTCCTATGGCCTGCTGCTGCACGGCTCGGGGCGCCCGCGCGTGTCGGCGGGGCTGCACTACATCGCCATCAACCTCGCGGCCTCCTCGCTGTTCCTGATCGGTGTGTCGATGCTCTACGGCATCACCGGCACGCTCAACATGGCCGACCTGGCGCAGAGCATTGCGGGCATTGCGCCCGCAGACCGGGGCCTGCTGCATGCGGCGGCGGCCATCCTGGCGGTGGCTTTTCTCATCAAGGCCGCCGTGTGGCCGCTCAACTTCTGGCTGGTGCCCGCCTACAGCGCGGCCACTGCACCCGTGGGCGCGTTGTTTGCGCTGATGACCAAGGTGGGCGTGTACAGCGTGCTGCGGCTGTGGACGCTGCTGTTCGGCGCCGAGGCCGGAGACTCGGCCCAGTTTGGCAGCCAGTGGCTGATTGGCGGCGGCCTGCTCACCATGGCGTTTGGCGCCATCGGCATGCTGGGTTCGCAGCGCCTGGGGCACATCGCGGGCTTTGCGGCCATCCTGTCGTCGGGCACGCTGCTGGCCGCCGTGGGCTTCGGCCAGAACCTGCTCACGGGCGGGCTGCTGTACTACCTGCTCAGCTCCACGCTGGCGGTAAGTGCCCTCTTCCTGCTCACCGACCTCATCGACCGCTGGCGCAACGACGGCTCCAACCTCGCCCCCTACGAGCAGACCGACGACGCGCCGTTCCTGTCGGCCGATCTGATGCCCACCGAAGGCATGAACCTCGACGACAAGGAGGAGGCGCTGATCGGCCAGGTGATTCCGGCCGCTGCCGCTTTTCTGGGCCTGGCCTTCATCGCCTGTACGCTGATCATTGCAGGCCTGCCACCGCTGCCGGGGTTTGTGGGCAAGTTCGCCATGGTGCATGCGCTGCTCAACCCGCTGGGGCTGGGCGCTTCCAGCGGGTTCCAGCTGGGTGCTGCGGGCTGGACGCTGGTGGCCCTGCTGGTGGCCTCGGGCCTGCTGGCGCTGGTGGCCCTGACCCGCGCAGGCATCCGCCACTTCTGGGCCGCGCACGACCGCTCGGCCCCCAAGCTGCTGGTGCTGGAGGGCTTGCCCATTGCCCTGCTGCTGAGCGCCTGCGCGGCGCTGGCCTGGCAGGCCGGGGCCGTGATGCGCTACACCCAGGCCACGGCCGACGCGCTGCACGCGCCCGCCGGGTATGTGCGCGCCGTGATGACGGCCGACCCCGTGCCCAATCCGCCCACCAAGCCCGCCGCCGCACCGGGGGGCAGCCTGCCATGAAGCCAGAGTCCTCCAACACCCCAGCATCGCCCCGGCCCTTCAAGCGGCTGGTGCCCGCGCCCCTGCTGTCGCTGGCGCTGCTGGGCCTGTGGCTGCTGCTCAACCGCAGCCTGAGTGCCGGGCATTTTGTGCTGGGCAGCGTGCTGGCACTGGCGATTCCGCTGCTCACGGCCGGGCTGCGCCCGCTGCCGGTGCGCGTGCGCAAACCCGGCGCCGTGCTGCGCCTGGCCTTCACGGTGGTGGCCGACACCACCCGCTCCAACCTGGCCGTGGCCCGCCTGCTGCTGGCGCCCGGTCGCAGGCGCCACCCTGCCGGGTTTGTGCACATCCCGCTCGATGTGCGCGACCCCAACGCGCTGGCCGTGCTGGCCATGATCGTCTGCATCACCCCCGGCACCGCCTGGGCCGAGCTGTCGCTGGACCGCAGCATGCTGCTGTTGCACGTGCTGGAGCTGGACGACCCCGCCACCGTGATCGCCGACGTGAAGCGGCGCTACGAGGCCCCCTTGATGGAGATTTTTGAATGACCCCGATACTCGATTGGGCCCTCCCCATCGCCCTGTTCATGCTGGCCCTGGCCATGGGCTGCGCGCTGGTCCGCCTGCTCAAGGGCCCCTCCGCACAAGACCGCGTGCTGGCGCTCGACTGCATGTACCTGAGCGGCATGCTCGTGATGCTGGTACTGGGCCTGCTGTATGGCAGTAAGAACTACTTCGAGGCCGCGCTGCTGCTGGCGCTGTTCAGCTTTGTGGGCAGCATGGCCATGGCCAAGTTTCTGCTGCGTGGCGAGGTGATCGAATGACCGACGCCGCTACCACTGCCGCCGCCGTGCTGCCGCTTTGGCTTGAAATCATCGTGGCCTTGCTGGTGCTGGCGGGCGCCGGGCTGGCCCTGCTGGGCTCCACCGGCTTGCTGCGCCTGCCCACGTTCTTCGAGCGCGTGCACGCGCCTGCCATCATCGCCACGCTGGGCTGCTGGCTGATCATGCATGGCACGGTGCTGTACTTCTCGGTGGCCGACCGCAGCCTGGCGCTGCATGCACTGCTGATCGCCGTGTTCGTGGCGATCACGGTGCCCATCATGTCGATCTTCTTGATGCGCGCGGCGCTGTTCCGCGCGCGGCAGATGGGGCTGGATGTGCCTCCCAGCCTGAGCCAGCCCAAGGCATCTGCAGCGCCTGCAGATGCCAAAGACTCCTGATTTGATAGCTGCTTGCGCTTGATGGGCGCGCGCAAGCAGCCATTTTTATCACTATTTTTGGTCTGAGAACCCGAAGCCGCCGCCGCCCGGCGTGTGGATTTCAAACACGTCGCCCGGCAGCATCTCGGCCTGGCCGATGTGGTCCAGCAGCTCCACCCGCCCATCGCTGCGCACCACCTTGTTGATGCCCACGGCACCCGGCTGGCCGCCTGCCATGCCAAACGCGCCATGGTGGCGGCCGTTGGACAAAATGTTGGCCGTCATCGGCTCCAGGAAGCGCACACGGCGCACGCCGCCGTCGCCACCTTTCCACCGCCCGGCGCCGCCCGAGCCCTTGCGAATCTCGTAGCCCTCCAGCCGCACCGGGAAGCGGAACTCCAGCACCTCGGGGTCCGTCAGGCGCGAGTTGGTCATGTGGCATTGCACGACGCTAGTGCCTGCAAAACCGCCAGTGAGCTGCCCGTTGGCATCCCACACGCCGCCCGCGCCGCTGCCTCCCGAGATGGTCTCGTAGTACTGGTAGCGCGCACTGCCAAAGGTGAAGTTGTTCATGGTGCACTGCCCCGCCGCCATCAGGCCCAGTGCGCCATACAACGCATTGGTGATGCAGGTGGAGGTCTCCACATTGCCCGCCACCACCGAGGCTGGCGGATTGGGGTTGAGCATGCTGCCCGGCGGGATGATGACGTTGAGCGGCTTGAGGCACCCAGCATTCAGCGGAATATCGTCATCCACCAGCGTGCGGAACACATACAGCACCGCCGCCATGCACACCGCCGTAGGCGCGTTGAAGTTGTTCGTCTGCTGTGGGCTGGTGCCGGTGAAGTCGATGGTGGCACTGCGGCTTGCTGCATCCACCTTCACGGCCACGCTGATCTGCGCGCCGTTGTCCAGCGGCAGCGTGAACTGGCCGTCCTTCAGGCGCGTGATCACACGGCGCACGGACTCTTCGGCGTTGTCCTGCACGTGGCGCATATAGGCCTGCACCACATCCAGCCCAAACTCGCCCACCATGCGGCGCAGCTCCTGCTGGCCTTTTTCGTTGGCGGCGATCTGTGCGCGCAGGTCGGCCATGTTCTGCTGCGGGTTGCGGCTGGGGTATTCGCCGCTTGAGAGCAGCGCAATCATCTCGGCCTCGCGCAGCACGCCGCGCTCCACCAGCTTCACGTTGTTGATCTGCACACCCTCTTCCTCGATGCGCGTGGAGAACGGCGGCATGGAGCCCGGCGTGGTGCCACCCACATCGGCATGGTGGCCCCGGCTGCCCACATAGAAGGTGGGCTCAGCCTCGTTGGCGATGTAGACCGGCGTGATGACGGTGATGTCTGGCAGGTGCGTGCCACCGTGGTACGGGTCGTTGAGCACGAACACGTCGCCGGGCTGCATCTTGCCCTGGTTCTCGCGAATCACCGTCTTGATGCTCTCGCCCATCGAACCCAGGTGCACGGGCATGTGCGGCGCATTGGCGATGAGGTTGCCCGCCGTGTCGAACAGCGCACAGCTGAAGTCCAGCCGCTCCTTGATGTTGACCGAGTACGCCGTGTTCTGCAGCTGCAGCCCCATCTGCTCGGCGATGTTCATGAACAGGTTGTTGAACACCTCCAGCAGCACCGGGTCCACCGTGGTGCCCACGGCATGCTGCACGGCGCGGGCCACGCGGCGGTTGAGCAGCAGGTGGTCCAGCTCGGTCAGCTGCGCCTCCCAGCCGGGCTCGACTATTGTTGTAGCGTTCTTCTCGGCAATGATGGCCGGGCCGGGGATCACGTCGCCGGGGCGCAGGTCCTCGCGCACCACCAGCGCGGCGTCATGCCACACGGGCACGCCGTCCACGCCCCCTGTGTACATACGCACGGTGCTGCGGCGCGGCACCTCGCGCGCGGGTTGCAGCGCGTGGCGCGGCTCCACGGGCGCATCGCCGGGCACTACGGCCTCGACCGATACGGCCTCCACCACCAGACCCTTGCCCTGCATAAGGAACGCAAAACGCTGGCGGTAGGCGTTCTCGAACGCGGCGGTGATTTCGGCCAGCGAGCCAAATGGCACGATGAGTGCGGAGTCGCTGCCCTCGTAGCGCACATGCATGCGGCGGTGCACCACGGCTGTGCCCGCGCCCACCTGCTGGCGCTCCAGCTCGGTGCGTGCGGTGGTGGCCAGTTGGTCCAGTGTGGCTTCGATGCCGGCGAGCGCGTTTGGCACGAGCCTGGTTTCCACCGCCTGTTCGCGGATCACGTTCTGGTCCGCGAGGCCCATGCCGTAGGCGCTGAGCACGCCCGCCAGCGGGTGCACAAACACGCGCGTCATGCCCAGGGCGTCGGCCACCAGACACGCATGCTGGCCGCCCGCGCCGCCAAAACACTGCAGGGTGTAGCGCGTCACGTCATACCCACGCGCTACGCTGATCTTCTTGATCGCATTGGCCATCTGCTGCACGGCGATCTGGATGAAGCCGTGGGCCACGTCTTCTTGCGAGCGGCCGCTTTGCACCGCCAGCTGCGCAAACTTCTGCGCCACCACATCGCGGTCAAGCGCCTCGTTAGCCGCATGGCCAAACACCTTGGGGAAATGTGCGGGCTGGATCTTGCCCACCATCACGTTCGCATCCGTCACGGCCAGCGGGCCGCCGCGGCGGTAGCTGGCGGGGCCAGGGTTGGCACCCGCGCTTTCGGGGCCGACGCGGAAGCGTGCGCCGTCAAACCCGAGGATGGAGCCGCCACCGGCCGCCACGGTGTGGATGCTCATCATGGGCGCGCGCATGCGCACGCCCGCCACCTGGGTCTCGAACTCGCGCTCGAACTCGCCCGCGTAGTGGCTCACATCGGTGCTGGTGCCGCCCATGTCAAAGCCGATGACCTTGTCGTGGCCTGCAAGGCCTGCGGTGCGCGCCATGCCGACGATGCCGCCTGCGGGGCCACTCAAGATCGCGTCCTTGCCCTGGAACACTTGGGCGTCCGTGAGGCCGCCCGAGGACTGCATGAAGAACAGCTTGACGCCCGGCATTTCGCTCGCCACCTGGTCCACATAGCGGCGCAGGATGGGCGACAGGTACGCATCCACCACGGTGGTGTCGCCCCGGCTCACCAGCTTCATCATGGGGCTGGTGTCGTGCGATGCGCTGACCTGCGTGAAGCCCGCTTCGCGCGCAATGCGGGCGGCGGCTTCTTCATGGTCGGTGTAGCGGTAGCCGTGCATGAACACGATGGCTGCACTGCGCAGGCCCGCGTCGTAGGCCGCCCACAGACGCTCCTTGAGGTGCGCTTCGTCCAGCGGCTCGATCACCTCGCCGTGTGCGCCCATGCGCTCCTGGGCCTCGATCACGCGCTCGTACAGCAACTCGGGCAGCACGATGTGGCGGTCAAACAGACGCGGGCGGTTCTGGTAGGCGATGCGCAGCGCATCCTTGAAGCCTTTGGTGGTGATGAGCAGCGTGGGCTCGCCCTTGCGCTCCAAGAGCGCGTTGGTGGCCACGGTGGTGCCCATCTTCACGCACTCCACCAGTGCGGGCGTCACGGGCTCGCCGGGCTTCAAACCGAGCAGGTGGCGGATGCCCGCCACGGCGGCGTCCTTGTACTGCTCGGGGTTCTCCGACAACAGCTTGTGCGTGACCAGCGTGCCGTCCGGCCGCTTGCCCACCACGTCGGTGAAGGTGCCGCCCCGGTCGATCCAGAACTGCCAGCGGGACATGGGAGAGGGTTGATTGGACATATCAATGCTACTCATTTGATAGCTATAAGCGCTTTACAGTCGCGCGCAAGAGCCGTTTTTTGTTCAGATTTTCGAGCCACACAGACCACATGCAGGCCACACACAGGCAACGTGGGTCGCCCACATCACAACGACGCGGCCGAGCGCGCCGCCTGGTCGTACATGCCCGAGAGCACACGCAGCAACCGGGCCAGCTCGCCAATGTCGCGGTTGAGCGCATCGTCGGCTTTCAGGGCGTCGATCAGGCAGCTCTCGCGGATCTCGCGGTAGCGCTGCACGTAAGCGCGGCCGGTGTCGGTGGCGGCGTAGGTCACTTCCTTGCCGTTTTTCTGCGAGGCGACCACGCCCAGGGTCTGCAGCTTCTTGAGCGAATAGTTCACCAGGTGCGTGTCTTCCACGTTCATGATGAAGCAGATGTCGGCCAGGCGCTTGTCGCGCGCGCGGTGTGTGACATGGTGCAGTACCACCACGTCGAGCGGCGTCAGGTCCTTGAGGCCCGCCGCCGCCATGCAGTGCACCACCCAGCGGTGGAACGCATTGCCCGCCACGATGAGGCCAAACTCGAACTCGCTCATCTCCGCGCTCTGCGCCGACACCAGATGCGCCGATGACACGATGGGGCCGGAGTCGGCTTTGGGTGGAAGCACGGACTTGGCCTTGGGCTTGGCGTCAGATTTCATGGCGGTTTCAGGCCTGTGGGTTCTGTCATTGGCACGGGATATGCATGGGGCATTGTAGGCAAGTCGATGGTAATTTGTTGGCAATTTGTCAGCGTTTAGGCAAAACACCTATCGCAATCGGGTCGGCTTCCGATACAGTGATTTGTTACATCCAATCTTGTACATACAACCCTGCGGAGCAATATCCATGAAGCGTCGAATCTTCCCCGTGACCGCACTCGCCCTGACCCTGGCTGCGGGCCTGTCTGCCACCTCGGCATTCGCCCAGACCAAGTGGGACCTGGCCGCCGCCTACCCCGCGACCAACTTCCACACCGAGAACATGGTGCAGCTGGCCAGCGATGTGGACAAGGCCACCGGCGGCAAGCTCAAGATCACGGTGCATGCCAACGCCGCGCTGTTCAAGGCCCCTGAAATCAAGCGCGCCGTGCAGGGCGGCCAGGCGCAGATGGGCGAGATTCTGCTGGCCAACTTCCAGAACGAGTGGCAGCTGTTTGGCGTGGACGGCCTGCCCTTCCTGGCCGACAGCTACGACGCCTCCAAGAAGCTCTACGCCGCGCAAAAGCCGTTCCTGGAGAAGAAGCTGGCCGAACAAGGCATGGTGCTGCTGTATGCCGTGGCCTGGCCCCCACAAGGCATCTACACCAAGAAGCCGCTGGCCTCGGCTGCCGACCTCAAGGGCATCAAGTGGCGCGCCTACAGCCCCGCCACCGCCCGCATTGCCGAGCTGGTGGGCGCACAGCCTGTGACGGTGCAGGCCGCAGAGTTCTCGCAAGCCCTTGCCACGGGCGTGGTCGAATCGACGATGACCTCGGGCGCCACCGGCGTGGACAGCAAGCTGTACGAGCACCTCAAGTTCTACTACGACACCCAGGCCTGGCTGCCCAAGAACGCCGTGCTGGTGAACAAGAAGGCGTTTGACGCGCTGGACAAGCCCAGCCAGGACGCCCTGCTCAAGGCCGGTGCCGACGCCGAAGCACGTGGTTGGGCTGCCAGCGCCAAGGTCAACACCGACACCATCGCCAAGCTCAAGGCCAATGGCATGTCCGTGGAAGCGCCGCCCGCAGCCCTGAAGGCCGACATGGCCAAGGTCGGCGACACCATGCTCAAGGAATGGCTGGACAAGGCCGGTCCTGAGGGCAAGGCGCTCATCGACGCCTACCGCAAGTAAGCCCGGGCACCTGCGCAATGCGTCGTCTGCTGGACTTTCTGTACGACAGCGCCGCCGCCCTGGCGGCGCTTTTTATGGTCGGCCTGCTGGGCATGGTGCTGTTGTCCATCATCAGCCGGCAGTTCCACTTCCACGTGCCGGGCACCGATGCCTATGCGGGCTACCTGATGGCCGCTGCAGGTTTTCTGGCGCTGGCCCACACCTTGAAGCGCGGTGAGCACATCCGCGTCACGCTGCTGCTCAACTTTCTGAAGGGCGGCGCCAAGAAAGCCTTTGAGATCTGGGCCCTGGCCATTGCCACGCTGCTGGCCGTGCTGTTTGCGGTGTACAGCTGCAAGCTGGCCTGGCAGTCGCACGAGTTCCACGACATTTCCACCAGCAGCGACGCCACGCCGCTGTGGATTCCGCAGATCGCCATGGCCGTGGGCACCGTGATCCTGGCCATCGCCTTCATCGACGAGCTGGTGCTGGAGCTGATGGGCAAACGCGCCGACACCGCCTCTGGCGAAGCCCTGCGCAATGAATAAAAAAACGGGCACTACCAACCATGAGTGATCTCGCCATAACCGGCCTGCTGGTCCTGTCGCTGTTCCTGATCCTGGGCAGCGGTGTGTGGATCGGGCTGACCCTCTCGGGCGTTGCCTGGATCGGCATGCAATTGTTTTCGGCACGCCCGGCGGGCGATGCCATGGCCGTGACCATCTGGGGCAGTGCCTCCAGCTGGACGCTCACGGCGCTGCCGCTGTTCATCTGGATGGGTGAAATCCTGTTCCGCACGCGGCTGTCGCAAGACATGTTCAAGGGCCTGGCCCCCTGGGTGCAGGCGCTGCCGGGCCGCCTGCTGCACACCAATGTGGTGGGCTGCACCATCTTTGCCGCCGTGTCGGGGTCGAGCGCTGCCACCTGCGCCACCATCGGCAAGATGACACTGCCCGAGCTGACGCGCCGAGGCTACCCAGAACACATGGTGGTGGGTACGCTGGCGGGTGCGAGCACGCTGGGCCTGTTGATTCCGCCGTCGATCATCATGATCGTGTACGGCGTGTCGGCCGAGGTGTCGATCTCGCAGCTGTTCATTGCGGGCGTGCTGCCGGGCATTCTGCTGGCGGCCCTGTTCTCGGGCTACATCATGCTGTGGGCGCTGCGCCACCCCGACCAGGTGCCGGCCGCCGATGTGCGCATGACCTTCATGCAGAAGCTGTCGGAATCGCGCAGCCTGATTCCGGTGGTGCTGCTGATTGCGGCGGTGCTGGGCTCCATCTACACCGGCTTTGCCACCGCCACCGAGGCAGCGGCCGTGGGTGTGGTGGGCTCGCTCATCCTCTCGGCCGTGCAGGGCTCGATGAACTGGAGCACCTTCAAGGCCTCGCTCATGGGCGCCACACGGCTGTACTGCATGATCGCGCTGATTCTGGCGGGCGCTGCGTTCCTCACGCTGTCGATGGGCTACATCGGCCTGCCACGCCACCTGGCCGAATGGATCGCGTCGCTCGGGCTCAACAAGGCGCAGCTGATTGCGGCACTGGCTGTGTTCTTCATCATCCTGGGCTGCTTTCTGGATGGCATCTCGATGGTGGTGCTGACCATGGGCGTGCTCATGCCCACGGTGCAGGCCGCCGGCATCGACCCGATCTGGTTCGGCATCTTCATCGTGCTGGTGGTCGAGATGGCACAGATCACACCGCCCGTGGGCTTCAACCTGTTTGTGCTGCAGGGCATGACCGGGCGCCAGCTGCCCTGGATCGCCAAGGTGGCGCTGCCCATGTTCTTGCTCATGTGCGGCGCCGTGGCACTGATCTACATCTTCCCGGGTATCGTGACCTGGTTGCCACAGCAAATGTCGGCGCGCTGAACGCCCCTCAGTAGACACAGCAAAGCGGGTGCGGCTCTCCCAGGGCCGCCCCGCTTTGCACTTTGAGGGGGCGGCGCGAAGTGATGGTGGGGCCCTCAAATCCAGCGACAATGGCCCGATGTTGAACGTTCTTGCCATCTGCATCGGCGCCTGTGTGGGCGCACTGGCGCGCTGGCGCCTGGGCCTGTGGCTCAGCCCTGGCGGGCTGATTCCCTGGGGCACCCTCACCGCCAACCTCGTGGGCGGCTACCTGATTGGCGTGTGTGTGGCCGTGTTCCACGCCCTGCCCCAGCTGGACCCGGTGTGGCGGCTGGCGCTGGTCACGGGGTTCCTCGGTGCACTCACCACGTTTTCCAGCTTCTCGGCCGAGGTGGTCGAGATGCTGATGGCGCAGCGCTATGCCACGGCGCTGGGCACCACCGCGCTGCACCTGCTGGGCTCGCTGGGCCTCACGGTGCTTGGCATGCAAACTGCTTCATATTTCATAGCATCACGCGCTTGATGGTCGCGCGCAAGCAGGCTTTTTTGTCATAAATTTCCGCCACACTGCTGCCATCTTGTCACCGCTCGGCCCCCACGGGCCCTCCCCCTATTCACAGACCCAACCAATAGTCCTGCCATGGAAGCCAACACCCAACTCAATGAACGCCGCCTGGCCGATGCCTGGGCCGAGCTGCACAACCACGCCACCAACGGCAACCCGCTGCAGGCCGACGCCTACCGCATGGCCTTTGCCGACCCCGAATTCCTGTTCCGCCGTGAAACGCGGGGCATCCGTTTTCAGCTGGAGATGCTCAAGCCCGACCTGGGGCAGACCGAGCAAGGCATCGAGAACACCATCGTCGTGTTTGGCAGCGCCCGCTTCATGGCCCCCGAAGACGCGGCCCAGGCCCTGACAGCCGCCGAAGCCACAGGGGACGCCACGCAGATTGCACGCGCCAGGCTCGCGGTGCGCAATGCGCGCCACTACGACCTGGCCCGACAGTTTGCCCAGCTGGTGGCCGCGTACAGCGAACGCCAGCGTCCCGCAGACCGGCTGTACATCTGCACCGGCGGCGGCCCCGGCATCATGGAAGCCGCCAACCGGGGCGCCCACGAAGTCGGCGCACCCAATGTGGGCCTGAACATCGCCCTGCCGCACGAACAAAGCGGCAACCGCTACATCACGCCGTCGCTGAGCTTCAAGTTCCACTACTTTGCGCTGCGCAAGATGCATTTCATGATGCGTGCCAAGGCGCTGGTGGCCTTCCCCGGCGGTTTTGGCACGCTCGATGAGCTGTTCGAGGTGCTGACCCTGGTGCAGACCGGCAAAGCCAAGCCCGTGCCCATCGTGCTGTGTGGCACGGACTACTGGAAGCGGCTGATCAACTTCGACGTGCTGGTGGAAGAAGGCACGATCTCGGCGCAGGACCTGAAGCTCTTCCACTACACCGACGACCCGCAGGAAGCCTGGGATCTGATCCGGGCTTTCTACCAGCTCTGAGCCACGGGGCTGCGCGGGCGCCGTGCCCCACGGCAGCTACCGGATCACCGGCGGCGGTGGGGGCGGAGGCAGTATGAAAATCGGCAGCACCGGAACAAACACAAACGGCGGCCGCACCGTGGGCGGTGGTGGCGTCGTGGTGGCTGGGGGTGGTGCCGTGGTCGTCGGGGGCGGCGGCGTGGGCCGTGTGGGCGGCGGTGGCGTGCTCGGTGCCGGGGGCTGGTAATCGTCCGTGGGTGGTGGGGGTGGCGCCACGGGCACCGGGGGTGGCGGCGCCGTGATAGGCGGTGGCGACGCCACGGGAACCGGCGCCGGCGTGGGCGCCGGGACAATGTACACAAACGCGCGGCGCCCCTGCACATCCAGCTGCTCACCCATCAGCATGGGGGTGGGCAGTTCGGGCACCGGCAGCAAGGCCCGGGTGTGGGTGTACACCGGCAACTCCTGGTCGGACAGCACCAGCACCGCCTCCCCAGCCGTCACGCCCACACAACCGGCCTGGGTACAGACCTCGATCTCGTCCTGCTCGCCCGACACCAGCACCTTGCCATTGGCATCGATGGCCAGCATGAAGGCCGAGCCCCGGATGCCCACCACAGCCGTGGGCGTGATGACCTTGTAGCTGGCGGGATTGCGCTTGCCGATGAGCCCGGTGAGCGCGCGCATGCCGCCGCGCAGCAGGTTGACCACAAAATGGTCTTCGCCCGCGCCTGCACCGTCGGCATAGCGGGTCACGGTGAACTGCGAGTCGGGGTACAGGGCCACCAGGCCGCCATCGGTAAAACGGATCTGCGCGCGCCCTTCGGTGCCGGTCAGCACCACATCGCCGCCGTCCAGCTCGGCCCCCTTGGCCAGACGCGAGAGGCTGTCGCCCCGGCGCAGCTGCACATCGCCCGCCGTGAACTGCACCAGCCCGGCAGCCGCCAGGCCGGTGAGTGGCCAGGCCGCCACCATGCCCATCAGCAGCGCCAGCCGGGCGCGTTTTTGGTCGGATGTCATAAGCACCTCCAGGGCGGGTTTGCAGCAAAACCCCAGGTCAGCGGCCGCATTCAGAACTCCCGGCGCAGCAGGATGGAGAACACCCGCCGCTCATAGTCGGTGATAGGCAGCGTCGAGGCATTGCGCGTGAACTGCCACTGCGGCGTCACGCGCCAGCCGGGCGCGGGGGTCCAGTTCAGGCCCAGCGCCACCTGCGCCTGGCGGTCGGTGCGGGTCACGGCAAAAAAAGGGTCCTGCCCGCCATAGCGCCGGTGCTCCCAGTCGGCGCTGGCAAACACCGTCCACTGCGGTGCCAGCGGCCATTGCCCTCCCAGGCGCACGCCCCACAGGCGGTGGCCCAGCGGGTCGGCGCCGTCTGCCTTGGGCTGCTCGCGCCCGCCATACACGCCCGCGTAGGCCGATGTGCCGTTGCGAAACAGGTGCGAATACGAGGTGCCCAGCACGCTGCGCCGCACATTGCGCAGCTCCTGCGTCGGGTAGCGCACCTCCAGCACCTGCAAAAAGCTGCCCCATTGCCGAAAGCCGTCGATGCGGTAGATCCACTCGCCCAGCACACCGCCCATGGTGCGCAGCCGCGAACCGTCGAGGGCGTAGTACGAACCCTGGCCCGAGACAATCACCTCGTGCCGCTCGGCCCGGAATGCCATGCCCAAGGCACCATCCAGGGCCATGTGGTCAAACCGGTCGGCCTGGCCCCCGTAGTGGCGCGTGGCCGCGAGCGCCGTGCCCACCACCGACCAGCGCGAATTGATCACCGCCCGGCCCCGCAGCCCGGCCTGCGCCACCACATAGTTGCCCGAGGTGGCCTGCGCCTCGGGCAGCAAGGCCCAGGGCGGCGTGCCCGGCACGGGGGACTGCAGCTCGCCCACCACGGGCGCGGCATTGGCGTTGGAATCATGGCCCACGCCCAACTCCACATAACCCTTGATCGAGGAGTGGCCGCCGTATTCAGGGCGGTCGTACGAATACAGGAACTGGTCCAGCGTGTGCCCCGCGTCCACGGGGATCAGCAAGGCCTGCACCTGAGGCGGCAGCGCCAGCACCCCGCGCCGGTCGCCCACGGCCTGCAGCGACTGCCCCAGCGCCACCTGGGCGGCCTGGTTGCCGGGGTCGGCCGCCAGCACGCGTTCGCGCGCCATGATGGCGCGGGTGTACTGGCCTGCGGCATGGGCGGCCTCGCCCATGGCGGCGTCAAACACCGGGTCGCCCGCACGGCGGGCCTCATGGGCATCCAGCAATTGAAAAGCCTGCACCGCCTGCCCCTGGCGCATCAGGGCGGTGGCCTGCTGGACCACCTCGTCGGCCAGTGCCACAGACGGCAGGCCCGCGCCCAGCGCCGAGGCCAGACACCATGGCAACACGCGCCGAGACCAGAATCGAAGGTACATGACAGCCCCCTCTCGGAACCCGCAACCGGACCAAGAGCGGCTAACAAAACTCAGCGAAGCGGCCCTGGCCAGGCGTTCCGTCGCAGGCAGTACAACCAGTACGACAAGACGGGACAACGACGCCAAGGGTGTTTTGTTAACCGCTCTCAGGCAATTTACACCTGTTTACGCTTTTTGGGCCTCCTTGGGAACCCTGTTTGCAATGCGCCACGCCAGCCGCGAGCCCCCCAGGCCCGCAGCTCCCACGGCCCAGAACAGGCCGCTCACGCCAATCACCGCCCCGGCCGAGCCAAACATCAGCGGCATCAGCACGCTGGACGCGTTGATCGCCATCAGCCGCAAACCCAGCGCCTCGCCCTGGCGGTGCGAGGGCGTGATCTGGTGCAGCAGGCTCATCACCATGGGCTGCCCCGTGCCCAGCGCCAGGCCCAGCAGCACCGAGCACAGGCCCATGGCCCAGGCGCTGTGCAGCAGCGGGTAGACCGCAAACAGCACGGCCGTGACCAGCATGGCCACCGCCATCACGGCCTGCTCCCGCAGGCGCTTGGCGAAAAAGGGCATCAGCACGCGGATCACGGTGGCGGCAATCGCAAACGCGCCAAAGATGGTGCCGATGACGGCTGCCGACAGACCGCGCTCGTGCCCCAGCAGCGGCACGGCAAAGGCGTGCACGTCCCAGCAGGAGGAAATCAGCCAGTTGACGATGAGCAGGCGGCGAAACGGCGCATCGCCCAGCAGGTCCCAGGCCCGCTGGGGCGGCCCGCCCGGGGTGCTGCCCGCCGCCGCGCTGGCGGCTGGCAGGTCTGGCACGCCCCGCACACAAAACCAGCTGAGCAAGGGCAATAGTGCCAGCAGTGCAAACGCTGCGCGGTAGCCCTCCAGGCTGCCCGGCGTGCTGCCCGCCAGGTCAATGGCCAGCCCGGCCGCAAACGGGCCGATGAAGTTGGACACCGCCGGGCCGATGGACAGCCAGCTGAACACCTGCTTGAGTTCGGTCGCATCGTGCACGGCGCGGCCCGCATGGCGCTGCACCGCAATCGTGGCGGCCCCGGCGGCGGCGCCGGTCATCAGCGCAGCCACACACAGCACCGGGAAGGTCGGGAACACCACGGCCAGCCCCGCGCCCGCGCAGGCCACGGCCACCGAATAACCCACCGGCCGCTTGAGCCCGTGGCGGTCGGCATAGCGGCCCGCAGGCAGGGCCAGAAACACCTGCGTGAGCGCAAACAGCGCCACCAGCAAGCCCACGGCCGCCGCGCTGTAGCCCTCGCGCAGCGCCAGCAGCGGCGCGGCCAGGCGCATGCCGGCCATGCTGCCATGCACGCAGATCTGGCCAGCGATCAACCGGGCCAGTGTTCCGTTCACGGCAGGTCGTCCTCGGGGTCCAGCCCGGGCAAGGCCGCCGTGCGGGCGCCAGCCAGCGGGGCGCGGGCGGCGTCGGGCGCGGGCAGTTCCTGCACGTCGCGCAGCTTGCGCTGGATGGCACGGGTGCGCACGCCCACCTCGTCAAACTTCTTGGCGGCAGCGTCGATGGATTTTTTGGTGGCCTCGACCACATCGCCAAACTTGGCGAATTCGGTCTTGACCATGCCCAGAAGGCTCCAGACCTCGGACGAGCGTTTTTCGATCGCCAGGGTCTTGAAGCCCATCTGCAGGCTGTTGAGCATGGCCGCTAGGTTGGCCGGGCCGGTGATCATCACACGGCATTCGTTCTGCACCGCTTCGACCAGGCCGGGGCGGCGCATCACCTCGGCAAACAGCCCCTCGGTGGGCAGGTAAAGCACGGCAAAGTCGGTGGTGTGCGGGGGCGAGACATATTTGGCGAAGATTTTTTTCGCTTCGAGCTTGATCGAGGTCTCGAAGGCATTGCCCGCCGACAGGATGGCCGCCTTGTCGGCAGCGTCCTGTGCGTCCAGCAGGCGCTGGTACTGCTCCACCGGGTATTTGGAGTCGATGGGCAGCCACACCGGGTGCTCGTCGCTCTTGCCCGGCAGGCGGATCGCAAACTCCACCAGCTCATCACTGCCCGGCACAGTCTTGACGTTGCGCGCAAACTGGTCGGGCGTGAGCACGTTGTCGATGATGGCGCCCAGCTGCATTTCGCCCCAGGTGCCACGCGTCTTCACGTTGGTCATCACGCGCTTGAGGTCGCCCACGCTGCCCGCCAGGGTCTGCATCTCGCCCAGGCCCTTGTGCACCTGTTCCAGCCGGTCGCTGACCAGCTTGAAGGACTCGCCCAGGCGCTGCTCCAGCGTGGCGTGGAGTTTTTCGTCCACCGTGCGGCGCATTTCTTCGAGCTTGGTGGCGTTGTCGGCCTGGATGGCTGCCAGGCGCTCGTTGAGCGCGTTGCGCAGCTGCTCGGCGTTGTGCTGGCTGCCCTGCACCATGCCCGTGAGCTGCTGCGACACAGCATCCTGCAGCACCGAGAACTGGTTGCGGATCTGGTTGCCGTTGGCTTCGAGCTGGTCCTTGAGCGCGGTAGACACTGCGCCCATCTGCGTCTGGATGTCGGTCTTGAGCGAGTCGAGCGTGCCCCGCGTGGCGGCCGACAGGGCCTCGAAGCGCTCCTGGATGCGCTGCTCGAACAGCTGCGTGCTTTCGGCCAGCGCCTCGCGCGAGCGCTGGCTGTCGGACGCGAGCGATTGCGCGGTCTGTGTGAGTTCGGCGCGGAAGGCGGCCAGTGCGTCCGACAGCTCCTTGCGCGCCAGCGCCGCCTCGGCCTGGCCCTGGGCCAGGCGCTGCTCCAGCTTGGCCTCAAACGCGCCAAACGCGGCCAGCAGCTCGGCGCGGCCGGTGCGGGATTCGCCCACGGCCTGGGCCAGCCGCTCGTCCACCGCGCCGCGCAGGGCCTCCAGCTGGTGCTGCGTGGCCTGGGTGAAGCCCGAGAGCTGCTGCGCCATCGCCTCCATGGCGCCGTCGTTGCGGGCCACGGCGAGCTGGGTCGCCTGGGTCGTGGCCTCCAGCGACTGCAGGCGCGCCAGCCACTCGGCAGGCAGCTCCACACGCGGGCGGCGCAGCAGCAGCACGGCCACCAGCAGCACCACAACGGCCCATGCGGCCAGCAAGACAAGCGTATCGGTAGTCAAGGTATTTACTATTATTTTGATAGCTACTACCGCTTATCCATCGCGCGGTAACGGCCCATTTTGTTCGAAATCCTAGCCGCGCAGACCCGCCACAGGCTGGTTCACCGGCGTGAGCGGGCCCCGCCCACCGAGGAAGGCGATCAGGTTGTCGGCCGCCAGGTTGGCCATGGCGCGGCGCGTTGGCACGGTGGCGCTGGCGATGTGCGGCGTGAGCACCACGTTGGGCACGGTGAGCAGATCGGGATGCACACTGGGCTCGCCCTCGAACACATCCAGGCCCGCCGCCGCAATGCGGCCTTCTCGCAGTGCCACCGCCAGCGCGGCGTCATCCACAATGCCGCCGCGCGCAATGTTGACGAGCGTGGCCGTGGGCTTCATCAGCGCCAGTTCGGCCGCGCCGATGGTGTGGTGCGATGCGGGGGTGTAGGGCACCACCAGCACCACATGGTCTGCGGTGCGCAGCAGCTCGTCCTTACCGACGTAGGTGGCCTTGCATTCGGCCTCCAGCGCGGGCGCCAGACGCGAACGGTTGTGATAGACCACTTTCATGCCAAAGCCGTGCGCGCCGCGCTTGGCAATGCCCTGGCCAATGCGCCCCATGCCGATGATGCCCAGCGTGCTGCCGTGGATGTCGCTGCCCGCGAACATGTCGTAGCTCCACTTGGTCCATTGGCCGGCGCGCAGGTAATGCTCGCTCTCGGTCATGCGGCGAGCCGTGGCCATCAGCAGCGCAAAGCCGAAGTCGGCCGTGGTCTCGGTCAGCACATCGGGCGTGTTGGTGCCCTGCACGCCAGCCGCCGTCATGGCGTCCACGTCGAAGTTGTTGTAGCCCACGGCCATGTTGGCGCAGATCTTGAGGCGGGGCGCCGCGGCCAGCAGCGCGGCATCGATGCGCTGGCTGCCGGTGGTCAGCACACCGTCCTTGTCGGCCAGGCGCGCGGCCAGCTCTTGCGGGGTCCAGATCACGTCGTCGGGGTTGGCCTCCACGTCGAAATGCTCGCGCAGGCGGTCCACGATGTCGGGGAAGATCGCGCGCGCGACCAGGATGCGGGGTTTGCTCATGGGGTTACCTGAACCAGATGAAAGTCATGACAACAAAGAGCGGCACCAGGATGCCCCCCGACCACAGCATGTAGCCGAAGAAGCTGGGCATCTTTACGCCCCGATCCTCCGCAATGGCCTTGACCATGAGGTTGGGTGCGTTGCCGATGTAGGTGTTGGCGCCCATGAACACGGCCCCTGCCGAGATGGCGGCCAGCGTGGGCGCCAGGGTGGTCATCAGCACGGCCGGGTCGCCACCGGCGGTGTTGAAGAACACGAGGTAGGTCGGCGCATTGTCGAGGAAGGAGCTGAGCGCGCCCGTGGCCCAGAAGTACATGGCCGGGTCGGGCGAGCCATCGGGCCGCGTGACGGCTGCCACGATGGCGCCGAACGGGCCGTTGACACCTGCCTTGAGCATGGCGATGACGGGGATGATGGTGAGGAAGATGCCCGCAAACAGCTTGGCCACTTCCTGCATGGGGCCCCAGCCAAACTGGTTGTCCTCGTGCACCTTCTTGGGCGTGAGCCACAGCGAGACCAAGGTCACGATGATGAGGCCCACATCGCGCACGATGCCGGGCAGGCCGACTTCGGTGCCCGCGACGTTGAACACCACGGACGACTTCCAGAAGCCGCTGAGCAGCACCAGCCCTACCACCGCGCCCAGCAGCGCAAAGTTGACCTTGCCGTCGAAGCCGATGGAGCGGCTGTCGGGCGTGGGGTCGGCCTTGAGCACCTCTTCGCGGCGGCGGTAGTACCAGCTGTCGAGCACGAAGAAGATGGCCAGCAGCGCGCCGATGAGGAACAGGCTTTCCTGGAAGATGTGACTCACCGTCCAGAAGAAGTCCACGCCCTTGAGGAAGCCCAGGAACAGCGGCGGATCGCCCAGCGGCGTGAGCGAGCCCCCGGCGTTGGACACGATGAAGATGAAGAACACCACCACATGCGCCACATGCTTGCGGTTGTCGTTGGCGCGGATCAGCGGACGGATCAGCAGCATGGACGCCCCGGTGGTGCCCATGAAGCTGGCCAGCACCGCGCCAATGGCCAGGATGGCGGTGTTGAGCCCCGGGCTGCCATGCAGGTTGCCGCGTATGAAGATGCCGCCCGCCACGGTGAACAGGGCCGTCAGCAGAATCACGAACGGGACGTATTCGGCCAGCAGTGCGTGCACCAGACTCACACCCGCCACGCCCGGCCCGAAGGTGATGGCAAAGGGCACCAGAAACGCGAGCCCCCAGGCCGCCGCAACCTTGCCGAAATGGTGGTGCCAGAAGATGGGCGCCAGCAGCGGCATGAGCGCAATCGACAGCAGGATGCCTGCAAACGGCACACCCCAAAGGACCGACAGCGTGCTGCCATCAATGTCTGCGGCCAGGGCCCAGCCGGGCAGTGCCGCCAGAAGACTGGCCACTGCCAGCCCGCGCGTGAGTTTCATCGGTTGTGTCTCCATCGAGTTTTTAAGAAATTCTGGGGCGCCTCGGGGCGCCGGTCACCGCGCACGGTGCGCCAGCCCTCGGGGCCGTCAGGCGGGCACGGGGATGTCGAACACCTGGCGCAGGTAGGCCAGGTATTTCTCGTCATCGCACATGCCCTTGCCGGGGGTGTCCGACAGCTTGGCCACGGGCTGGTCGTTGCAGCGTGTCATCTTGATCACCACCTGCAGCGGCTCGTGCGCAGGCGGGCTGCCCAGGTCGTTGGTCAGGTTGGTGCCAATGCCAAAGGCCAGCTGGCAGCGGCCCCGGAACTGCTGGTACAGCTCGATGGTGCGCGGGATCGTGAGCGCGTCGCTGAAGATCAGCGTCTTGGTCAGCGGGTCCACGCGGTTCTTGCGGTAATGCTCCAGCAGGCGCTCGCCCCAGGCAAACGGGTCGCCGCTGTCGTGGCGCGCGCCGTCAAACAGCTTGCAGAAATACAGGTCGAAGTCGCGCAGGAAGGCGCTCATGCCGTACACGTCCGACAGCGCAATACCCAGGTCGCCCCGGTATTCCTTGGCCCACATCTCGAAGCCGAACACCTGGCTGTCGCGCAGGCGCGGGCCCAGGGCCTGGCAGGCCTGCAGGTACTCGTGCGCCATGGTGCCCAGCGGTGTCACGCCCAGCTTCATGGCGTAAAGCACGTTGCTGGTGCCCGCAAACTGGCCGGGCCCTGCGGGGGAACCGGGGCGGCGGTCGCCCGTGCCCAGGCGGGCCACCAGCACGCGCAACACTTCTTCGTGCCAGGCGCGGCTGAACCGGCGGCGCGTGCCGTAGTCAGCAATCTTGAGGTCGGCCAGGCCTTCGGCCTGCAGTTGGGTGATCTTGGTGTCGAGGCGCCTGCGGCCTTCCGGGAAGTCGGGCACCTTCTGCGTGTTGCGGAAGTAGACCTCGTTGACGATGGCCAGCACCGGGATCTCGAACAGGATGGTGTGCAGCCAGGGCCCACGGATGGCGATGTCGATCTCGCCGTTGTGCTGGGGCGTGACGGTGATGTACTTCTCGTTGAGCTTGAACAGCCCCAGAAAGTCCACGAAGTCGCTCTTGATGAAACGCAGTGAACGCAGGTAGGCCAGTTCGGCGTCCTGGAAGTGCAGGCTGCACAGCGACCGGATCTCGTCACGGATCTCGTTGGCAAACGGTGCCAGCTGCACACCGGGGTTGCGGCACTTGAACTTGTATTCGACCTGCGCCCCCGGAAACTGGTGCAGCACCACCTGCATCATGGTGAACTTGTACAGGTCGGTGTCGAGCAGGCTGGTGATGATCATGGACGGGGCAGGCGCAAGGTGGAGCCAGGGTGCGGGAGGCCGTTCAGCCAAGCCGCAAAGTGTAGGCCATAGGCGGCCCCAGCGCCGGGCGCAACCCGTGGCGTCAGCCAAGGTTCAGGCGCTGCGGCCCGCAGCAGTCAGCATCAAAGGTTTTCAGGCCGCCTGCGCTTGCTGCTCATGGGTTGATTGCTATCAAATTGATTGCAACCGCACCACAGCTGCAGCGCGATCCGTCAGGCGGGCACCACCAGCGCCTGCAGCACGGTGCGCAGCGCCTCGGGCACGGGCACCGGGCGGCGGGTGTCACGGTCCACGTACACATGGATGAAATGGCCCGCAGCGGCGCTGAGTGGCTCGCCCTGCGCAAACAGGCCCACCTCGTAGCGCACGCTGGAGCCCCCGAGCTTGGCCACGCGGATGCCCGCCTCCACCGTCTGTGGAAACGCCAGCGGGGCAAAGTAGTTGCACTGTGTCTCGATCACCAGACCAATCACAGCCCCGGCGTGGATATCGAGCACGCCCTGGTCGATGAGGTGGGCGTTGACCGCCGTGTCAAACCAGCTGTAGTACACGACGTTGTTCACATGGCCATACATATCGTTGTCGCCCCAGCGTGTGGTGATGGGACGGAACGCGCGGTAGGCGCTGCGCGGCTGCGGGGCCGGGCGGGTGGGTGCGGAAGGCGTGGCGGAGGCGGTGGACGGGGTGCTGGCGGCAGAGGTCATGGCCGCACATTCTGCCAGCGCTGGTGGTATTGCAAGGCCACGCGCCAGGTGGTGAGCTGGGCCTGGATCGTGTCTTCCAGATCGTTGCCGTAACCCCCCGCCATAGCAAACACCAGCGGAATCCGCCGCTGCCAGGCCCAGTCGAACACGCGCCGGTCGCGCGCCTCCAGGCCGTCGTGGGTCACGGCCAGGCGGCCCAGGCGGTCGCCTTCGTGCGGGTCGGCCCCGGCCAGGTAGAACACGAGGCCGGGCGTGCAGCGCTGCTCCAGCACCGCCAGGGCCTCGTCCAGCGCCTGCAGGTACTCCACGTCCCCACAGCCGTCCGGCAAGTCCACGTCCAGATCGCCCGCCTCCTTGCGAAAGGGGAAGTTGCGCGCCCCGTGCAGCGACAGCGTGAAAACACTGTCGTCACCCTGGAAGATATGCGCCGTGCCATTGCCCTGGTGCACGTCCAGGTCGATCACGGCCACCTGCAGCGGCGGGCTGCCACCGCCCCGCCCTGCGGCATGCTCAGCCTGCATGCGCCGAGCAGCCACCGCCACATCGTTGAACACGCAGAACCCGCTGCCCTTGTGGGCATAGGCATGGTGCGTGCCGCCCGCCAGGTTGCCCGCCACGCCGTCGTGCACAGCCTGGCGGCTGGCGGCCACGGTGGCCCCCACCGAGCGCCGTGCACGCTCGGCCATGGCCTCGCTCCAGGGGAAGCCGATCTCGCGCTGCGCCGCGGGTGGCAGTGTGCCGTTCGCAATTGCGTCGATGTACTCGGGGGTATGGGCCAGCGCCAGATCTTCGTCCGCCGCAGGCAGCGCCACCTGCAGTGCCACGCCAGGCAGCTGCTGCGCAATCCGGTCGCGCAACATGCGGTACTTGGCCATGGGAAAGCGGTGGCCCTCGGGCAGGGGCAGAACGAAGTGATCGGCGTAGTAGGCAAACATGACGCGATTGTGGCAAGGCATGGATTTCTGGGGCGCCGTACCTAATTTGCTGCAGTGCAACAAAAAAACCTTGCAAACGCGCAGCAAGTCCCTAAAATTCATCCCATGCTGCACTGCAACATGACTCTACCGGGTCACGGTCAGCGCAGATGTCTGTAAGCCACCCTGGCCCATTGGGTCCCATTTTTAGGAGATATGACATGACGCTGACCGCTGAACAAATCCTGGCCTCGCACAAAGCCAACATCGAAACCCTGTTCGGTCTGACGACCAAGGCCTTCGAAGGCGTGGAAAAGCTGGTGGAACTGAACGTGACCGCCTCGCGCGCCGCCCTGTCGGAAGCCGCCAACCACACGCAAGCCGTGCTGGGCGTTAAGGACGCACAAGAACTGCTGGCCCTGCAAGCCGGCCTGTTCCAGCCCCTGGCTGAAAAGACCGCTGCTTACAGCCGCCACCTGTACGACATCGCTTCGGGCACCGGCGCCGAGTTCGGCAAGGCTTTCGAATCGCAAGCCACCGACGCACAGAAGGCTTTCACCAATCTGGTGGACAGCGCCGCCAAGAACGCCCCCGCCGGTTCCGAAACCGCCGTGGCCGTGATGAAGAGCGCCGTCTCTGCCGCCAACAACGCATTTGAATCGGTGCAAAAGGCCGTCAAGCAAGCGTCTGATGTGGCCGAGGCCAACTTCAACGCCGTGGCCAGCACCGCTGCCAACGCCGCCAAGACCGCTGCTCCCCGCAAGCGCTAAGCCCCGTACCTGCGGTCTGGAGTGCAACCTCTAGGCCGCATTCAGGGATTACCCTGATAATTCATTCATGCGCTGCGACACAAACCCTGTGTACAGCGCGCGAGTTGTCTCCTTGGATCCTCTCGAAACCCCCGTTTCAAGGATCCTTTTAAAGCCCGGTTTTGCGACCGGGCTTTTTTTTGCCCGCTCGATCCCACCCCATTCAGCCATCGCGTGACGAGAGAACGCGGGCATGTGGGCGCACAGGCCCACAACTGCTGCGCAGGCGCCGCGCGGCCCATCTTGCCTTGCACTACATCAGCTATCTGCCGCAATCCCGGGCCCCATTCGGGATATTTATTAAGAATAATTCGCGTTTGTTTTATCATTGCGACAGTAACAACCCCCGAAAGACGCATCCCATGTCGAAGACTGTGAAAGCCTTGCTGAGTGTTTGTGCCCTGGCCGCCGCCGCGAGCGGAGTCCATGCCCAGGAGCAGGTCGTCAACCTCTACTCGGCCCGCCACTATTCCACCGACGAAGCCCTGTACACCGGCTTCACCAAGGCCACCGGCATCAAGATCAACCGTGTGGACGCGGACGACGCAGGCATCCTGGCGCGCCTCAAGGCCGAGGGTTCAGCGTCGCCTGCTGACGTGATCCTGCTGGTGGATGCAGCGCGTCTCTACAAGGGTGAAGTCGATGGCCTGTTCCAGCCCATCAAGTCCAAGGTGCTCAACGACGCCATTCCCGCCAACCTGCGCAGCAATCCCGTCGCCGATGGCGGCATTGCCTGGTACGGCCTGTCCACTCGCGCCCGCGTGATCGTCTACAACAAGGTCAAGGTCCAGAAAGCCGACGTGGACACCTACGAAGAGCTGGGTGACCCCAAGAACAAGGGTAAGCTGTGCATCCGCTCGGGCTCGCACCCCTACAACCTGAGCCTGTTCGGCGCGGTGACCGAGCATGTGGGCGAGCAAAAGGCCGAAGCCTGGCTCAAGGGCATGGTGGCGAACCTGGCCCGCCCCCCCAAGGGTGGTGACACTGACCAGATCAAGGCCGTGGCCGCTGGCGAATGCGACATCGCCGTGACCAACAGCTACTACCTGGCCCGCCTGATGCGTTCCACCAAGCCCGAAGACGTGGCCGTGGTCAACAAGGTGGGCGTGGTATTCCCCAACCAGGAATCCTGGGGCACCCATCTGAACATCGCCGGTGGCGCAGTGGCTAAGCACTCCAAAAACCAGGCCAACGCCATCAAGTTCCTGGAGTACCTGGCCAGTCCCGAGGCCCAGAACTACTTCGCGAACGGCAACAACGAGTGGCCTGCCGCCAAAGGTGTGGCGCTGGACAACCCCGCCCTCAAGGCCATGACGGACGGCAAGCCCTTCAAGAGCGAGACCATTCCGATCAGCGCCGTGGGCGCCAATGTGACCAAGGTGCAGCAGATGCTGGACCGCGTCGGCTTCCAGTAAGCCCACCCTGCCCTCCGACAAGCCCGGCTTCGCCCGGGCTTTTTTTCGCCTTCGGCGCTGACATGAGATGCGCCATAATTGACGTTTACGTTAACGTCACTTACTGGAGGCACCTCATGGAAATCAAGGGCAAGGTATTCATCGTTACCGGCGGCGCATCGGGCCTGGGCGAAGGCACGGCGCGCATGCTGGCCGCCCAGGGCGGCACTGTGGTCATTGCCGACATGCAGGCAGAAAAAGGCGAAGCCGTGGCCAAGGAGATCGGCGGTGCCTTTGTTAAATGTGATGTGAGCAACGAGGCCGACGGCCAGGCCGTGGTGGCCAAGGCGGTGTCGCTGGGCAAGCTCATGGGCCTGGTCAACTGCGCAGGCGTCGCGCCCGCCGAAAAAACCGTGGGCAAGAACGGCGCGCATGCGCTGGCCCTGTTCAGCAAGACCATCACCGTCAACCTGATCGGCAGCTTCAACATGATCCGCCTGGCTGCCGAAGCCATGAGCAAGAACGAGCCCGAAGCCACTGGCGAGCGCGGTGCACTGATCTCCACTGCAAGCGTCGCGGCGTATGACGGCCAGATCGGCCAGGCCGCCTATTCCGCCTCCAAGGGTGGTGTGGTGGGCATGACCCTGCCGATTGCCCGCGACCTGGCGCGCAACGGCATCCGCAACATGACCATCGCCCCCGGCATCTTCGGCACGCCCATGCTGTTTGGCATGCCCCAGGAAGTGCAGGATGCGCTGGCAGCTGGCGTACCCTTCCCCAGCCGCCTGGGTACACCACAGGACTATGCCAAGCTCGTGCAGCACATTTTCGAAAACGACATGCTCAACGGCGAAGTGATTCGCCTGGACGGCGCCATCCGCCTGGCACCGCGCTGACAGCAGCCAAAGGGCCCGGGAGCCTTCTGCGCCTGGGTGGTTTGTACAAACGCTATTAAATCCATAGCTACAACCGCTTATCCATAGCGCGCAGAGGGCTTAAAAACCTTCAATTCCGCCCTCTTCTTCCTGGAAAGTACCGCTGCCTTGCCCCACCGGAGCACCCCGGTCAACCCTGCGGACGGGTGCGGGCAGTCATCCAGGCATCCAGCTGGGCCACAGGCACCGGACGGCTGAAGTGGTAACCCTGGCCGGTGTCACACCCCAGCGACAGCAGCGCCGCCGACTGCTCGGCAGTCTCCACCCCCTCGGCGATGGTCTCCAGGCCCAGACTCTGCGCGAGCCCAATGATGGCCCGCACGATGTGCTGGGCATTGCCCCCTTCGCCCAGGTGGCGTACGAAGGACTGGTCGATCTTGAGCTTGTGCACTCGCAGCCTCTGGATGTAGCTGAACGAAGAGTACCCGGTGCCAAAGTCATCGATGGACAGCTGAACCCCCAGGTCAAACAGCTGCTGAACAATCGCAATCACCTTCTCGGGTGCGTCCATAGCGATGCTTTCGGTCAGCTCCAGTTCCAGCATCTGCGGCGGCACCCCGCTTTCGGCCAACACCCTCTGCACCATCTCCACCAGACCCGGGTGGCGGAACTGCACCATCGATAAATTGACTGCAACGGTGAAGCCCGTGAACCCCAACCCGGCAGTCCCATGCCAGGCCCTGGCCTGGGCCAGCGCCGTGCGGAGCACCCATTCCCCAATGCCCAGAATCTGCCCGCTGCTCTCGGCCACGGGGATGAACTCTGCCGGGCTGACCGCGCCAAACTCCGGATGGTTCCAGCGCAGCAGCGCTTCAACCCCTACGACCCGACCATCCCGCAAGCGGATCTGGGGCTGGTAATGCAAGGCCAGCTGGTCTTGCACCACGGCGCTGCGCAGCGCGTTTTCAAGCTGCAGCACCCGCAACGAACGCGCCTGCATATCGGCGGAGAAGAAGCGGTAGGTGTCGCGCCCCGTCTCCTTGGCACGGAACATGGCTGCGTCCGCGCGCTGCGCCAGCGTCTCGAACTCGCCGCCGTCCTCGGGGTACATCGCGATGCCGATGGACGATGTCACCACCAGCTCATGGTGGCCCAGCAGGCACACGCGGCGCACCTCAGCCTGCAGGCGCTCGGCAGCATGCGCGGCATGCTGCGCATCCGCCAAGGGCAGCACGATGATGAATTCGTCCCCGCCGGGGCGCGACACGGTGTCTTCATCCCGCACCACCTGTTGCAGCCGGCGCGCGATCTCGACCAGCAGTTCATCGCCCACCTGGTGACCCAGGGAATCATTGACGTTCTTGAAGTGGTCCAGATCCAGGTACAGCAGCGCCAGCCGCTGCCCGCTACGCTGGGTGAGCGCCAGCGCCTGGCTGAAACGCGATGCAAACATGGTCCGGTTGGGCAGCCCGGTGAGCGCATCAAAATTGACCAGCTTGCGGATGCGCTCCTCGTCACGCTTGCGTTCGGTCACGTCCTCCTGCACCGCCAGGTAGTGGGTGATCCGACCCTGCTCGTCATGCAGCGGCGAGATGATGGCGGCCTCGTAGTATTCACGGCCATCCTTGCGGCGGTTGAGGAACTCGCCTCGCCACGCCCGCCCCGAGGCAAGGTGCGCCCACAGGTCCTGGTACACCGATGGCGGAGTCGACCCGGCGCTCAGCAGGCGCGGATTGCGGCCCATCACCTCCTCGGGTAGGTACCCGGAGGTGGCAGAAAAAGCTGGGTTCACATACTCAATGTTGCCGTCGGCACCGGCAATAAAGATCGAATGTGGAGCCTGCTCCACGGCATGGCGCAGCTTGCGCAGGGTGTCTAGCGTCTCCACGCGCTGCGTGATGTCCCGCGACAGCACCACAAAATGGGCTTCCCGCCCCTCCTCCATCGCCTTGCGGGCCACGGACAGCTCAAACCAGTGCCTGCCATCGGGCAGGTCCAAGGTGTACTGAAAATCACGGGCCATGCCGTGCTCGGCCGCAGCGTCAATGGCCGACTGCGCCACGGAGGCGGCCTGCGGCGGCAAGATGTCGTGCACCGAACGCCCAATCACCCGCTCGGCAGGCATCAGCAGCAGTTCAGGCTGGCGGGTATGGATCTGCACGTAGCGTCCATCGCGTGTCACCTCGAACATCAGGTCGGGCACCGCATCCAGCACCGCGCGCAAGGCCTTGTCGGATTGCTTCAATGCCCGGTAAGGTGCCTCAATGGTTCCAACAAAAACTGCGCGATACAGGTAGTAGTAGCCCAGCACCTTGTACACATGGCCCAGCAGGTTGAACAGGTCTGTGGCCGTCGCATACAACGTGAAAAAAACCTCACTCAGGGCCAGCACCCAGACCGCAGCAAACAACCGGGCCACATCGAAGGATGCATGCCCCCGCGCCAGACGCAGCAGCTGCGCCAGGGCCACGATGTAGAGCGCGATCACGCCGTACTCTGCGGTGATCTTGAACGGTGTCAGGCCCTCGGCGCCATAGGTTGCGGGGTACAGGTGCGGATACCAGAAGACCACTCCATGCACCGCAGCCACAACCCCAAGTACCAACCCCAACACCATGTACCGACGGGGGCCTGCCGACACCCCATGGCCCGTTGCATGCCACTGCAAGGCCAGTGCCCACAACAAGCTTGCCGCGCCCAGATACCGCGCAGGCAACCAGAAGCTGATGCCCTTGGCCACCGAATTGGGCGTGACATAGTCAGGCATGCCGGCGTAGGACAGCATGTGCGAGAAGTCCAGAAGCGCCACCCCCAGAAAGCCGCAAGCGAGGATGAACACGTTTCGCTGCGGATTGAAGCTGTGGGCCTTCCAGCCCACCGCAAAAACCAGCGCCGACACCACGATCGAGAGTGTTTCGAGGCCCTGGTGGAGTGCCAGGAAATGCGGCACCCGCCAAGCAGTCGCCTGCGCAAAGTAGGCCCAGGCACCCGCCGCTGTACC
>NZ_JBWKZU010000057.1:0-32413 GCF_059424825.1 Acidovorax sp. GW101-11A03
GAACAAGCCTGCGGCGGCCTTCATCCAGCGCTACCGTGAGCAGGGCGGGGGTGCGCAGCTGTACAACATCTCGGTGGTGGACCCGACCGAGCTGGTCAAGCTGGCGGGCCTGAAAAACGCGCACGGCCTGGGCATCAGCCAGGTAGTGCCTTACCCCTACCGGCCCCAGTTGCCCGTGGTGCGCGAATACCAGTCGCTGCTCAAGAAATACGCTCCCGAGGCCGAGGTCAACTACACCAGCTTCGAGCAGTTTCTGGGCGCCAAGGTGCTGGTCGAGGCCCTGCGCCGTGCCGGGCCCGCGCCCACGCGCGCCAAGGTCGTCAAGGCGCTCGAATCGCTGCAGAGCTACGACCTCGGCGGCATCACCCTGGGCTATTCGCCCACCAACCGCATCGGCTCACGGTATGTCGAGGTCACCGTAATCGGCAGCAATGGCCGCCTCATGAAATGAACGCGGCTCAAAAAACTCTCCTGGCGTCGTTGTCGCGTCTTGCCGTACTTCCAGTACTGTCTGCGACGCGACGCCTAGCCAGGACCGCTTCGCTGAGTTTTGTGAGCCGCTATCGATCCACAGGTTGTTTTGTACGCAGCCTGCACCCTTCCACTGACTCTCAAGGTTGCCCACCATGACTCCGTTATCACGCTACGCCACCTGCGCTGGCTATGAAATCCACTACACGGAATGGGGTGCGGCAGATGCCCCGGTGGTGATTGCATGGCACGGCCTGGCGCGCACCGGGCGCGACATGGACCCGCTGGCGGCCCACCTCGCGTCGCGCTACCGCGTGATCTGCCCGGACACCCTGGGCCGGGGCCTGAGCCAGTGGGCGCGTGCCCCGCAGGACGAGTACCGCCTGTCGTTCTACGCACGCATTGCGGCCGATCTGTTCGACCAATTGGGTGTTGAGAAAGCGCACTGGGTGGGCACGTCGATGGGCGGCGCCATCGGCACCGTGTGTGCTTCGGGCCTGTTCCAGCCGCAGCTCAAGGGCCGCATCCAGAGCCTGCTGCTCAACGACAACGCCCCGCGCCTGGCCGACGCCGCGCTGGAGCGCATCAAGGCCTATGCAGGCCACCCGCCCGCGTTCGACACCGTGCGGGAGCTGGAGGCGTTCTTCCGTCAGGTCTACACGCCCTACGGCTGGCTCAGCGATGCGCAGTGGTGCCTGCTGACCGAGAGCAGCACGCGCCGCCTGCCCGACGGCCGCGTGACGCCGCACTACGACCCGGCCATGGTGCAGCAGTTCACCCACCACACCAACGACTACCTGATCTGGGACCACTACGACGCACTCGACATCCCCGTGTTGTGCCTGCGTGGCGAAGAGTCGGATCTGGTGCTGCGCGACACCACGGCCGAGATGCTGACCCGGGGCCCCGGCGCGCGCGGCCTGGCGCAGGTGGTGGAGGTGCCCGGCTGCGGCCACGCGCCCGCGCTCAATGTGCCGGAGCACTACGCACTGGTGGATGGCTTTCTGGCCCGCGCATCCTGAGCGGACAGCGGGGAGCTGCGCAGCGTTGAACGCGAGGGCGCGGCGCAGTACATTGGGCTCAGTCCACTGAACCCGTTGCCATGAAACCTCTGCTGCTCATCGCCTCGCACCTGCTTACCCTGGTCATCGGGTTTGCGCTGGGTGTGTATGTGCTGCCGATCCTGATCGCGCCCGACGCCCCCACGCTGCAGCAAATCCAGTCAAGCCAGCCCGCTGCGCAATGGACTGCCACGTTCCGCCGTGACCTGAAAGACAGCGACGCCCTGCACTGGGGCGAAGGCGCCGTGTCCATCAGCCCGCAGGCCATCAGCCTGGTGGGCAAGCTTGCCCCCGGGCCGGACTACAAGCTCTACCTGTCGCCCGAGTTTGTCGAGACCGAGGCAGACTTCAAGCGCCTCAAGCCCCAGATGCTGCGTGTGGGTGATGTGAAAACGTTCAACAACTTCATCGTCCCGCTGCCGCAGGGCGTGGACCCGGCCAAGTTCAACACCGTGATCGTGTGGTGCGAAACCTTCAGCGAGTTCATCACCGCTGCGAAGTACCAATAACCAGGGGAGGGACGAAAGCGGGTGTCACTGGCCGATCTGCGCCAGCGCAGCCTGCAGCCCCGCCAGCCCACCCACGCGCTGGTTGTTGATGAAGATCTGCGGCATCTGCCGCACCGAAGGCCCGCACTTGGCATAAAACGCCAGGCGCTCTGCCTCGTCGTCGATCTTGATTTCCTCAAAAGGCAGCGAACGCGACTGCAGCAGCTTCTTGGCCGAATCGCATTGGGGGCAGGCGGATTTGGAGTAAACGGTGATTTGAAAAGTCATGGGCAGAGTTTACGGGCGGGCCATGGCACCCGCTGCTGCCGGGCTTTGGGCACAGCAGCGTTTGCGGTGGCAGAATACCAATTGGTTTGTTTTGTGACCAATTGGTAATTTATGCCCTTCTTCCTATCCTGCTTCCGCCGCTGCGCCTGGCTCGGGCTGGCCGTGGCGGCGCTTGCCTTGAGCGGCTGCTCGTCCACCCGCCCACCCGAGGGCATCACCCCCGTCACTCCGTTTGACCTGGCCCGCTATGAGGGCCGCTGGTACGAAGTGGCCCGGCTGGACCATTCGTTTGAACGTGGCATGACAGACGTGAGCGCCACCTACCAGCGCCAGGCGGACGGCAGCGTGCGCGTGCTCAACCGGGGTTTTGACACCGGCAAGAACGACTGGCGCCGGGCCGAGGGCAAGGCCCTGTTCACCGGCGATGCCAACACCGCCTCGCTCAAGGTGTCGTTCTTTGGTCCGTTCTACGGCGGCTACCACGTGGCCGCGCTGGACGCCAACTACCAGTGGGCGCTGGTGGTCGGGCCGGACCGCAGCTACTGCTGGATCCTGTCGCGCACCAAGCAGCTGCCCCCTGGCGTGCGCGAACAACTCATCGCCCGTGCAAAGACCTTGGGTATCGACACCCAGGCGCTGATCTGGGTGACCCATGAACGAACCGACCCACAACCATGAGCCTTGCTACGCCAGAAACCATCGCCGTCATTGGCGCAGGCCTGGCAGGCTTGTCGTGCGCGCAGGCGCTGCTGCAGGCAGGCCACACGGTGCATGTGTTCGACAAGTCTCGTGGCCCGTCTGGCCGCATGAGCACCCGCCGCGCTGAAGACGACAACGGCCCCTGGCAGTGCGACCACGGCGCCCAGTATTTCACCGCCCGCGACCCTGCCTTCCGCGCCGAGGTGGCCCGCTGGCAGCAGGCCGGTGTGGCCGCTTTGTGGAATGCCCGGCTGGCCAGCTTTGACGGCAACGCCTGGACCACCCCGGCCACCCCGCTGGAGCGGTTTGTGGGCACACCGCGCATGACTTCGCCCGCCGCCTGGCTGGTGCAGCACCTGGGCGCGACTGCGCTGGCGCAGTGGCAAACCACCGTGCAGCGGCTGGACCACACCGAGGGCGGGTGGGCCATCACCTCGGCAGAACATGGCCTGCACAGCCCGCGTTACAGCGCCGTGCTGCTGGCCGTGCCCGCCCCGCAGGCCGTACCCTTGCTGGCGCCCCTGGCCCCTGCAGGTGCCGCCTTGGCCGCCAGCGCACGCATGCGTGGCAGCTGGGCTGTGATGCTGCGCTACGCAAGCCCTGTGGCCCTGCCGTGGGAGGGTGCGTTCATCAACACCGGCCCCCTGCGCTGGGTGGCGCGCGACAGCAGCAAACCCGGCCGCACGGGGCAAGAAACCTGGCTGCTGCACGCCAGCGCCGAGTGGAGCGAGGCCCATATCGAAGACAGTGCCGATGCCGTTACGGCCGCACTGCTCGCCGCTTTTGCAGCTCTCGGGGGCCCTGCGCCCGTTGCGGCCACCGCCCACCGATGGCGCTATGCCGACACTGAACCCGCGCTCACGCAGGGCAGCTGGTGGGATGCGCAAATGCGCCTGGGCCTGTGTGGCGACTGGTTGCACGGCGGCAAGGTCGAAGGCGCGTGGCTCAGCGGGCGTGCGCTGGCGCAGCAGGTGTTGCTGCCTGCGTAACCCACCCACAGGCCCGCCATGCGCATGCGCAAAAAATCAGACCTTCCGCAAAAGCAGTGCATGCACTGCGGCCTGCCCTTCACCTGGCGCAAGAAGTGGGAGAAGGTGTGGGACGAGGTGAAGTACTGCTCCGACCGCTGCCGCAACGAACGCAAGCGTGCGGGCAAGGCAGCAGAGGAGGGCGCTGCATGAGCACCGTGCTGTTCTGGTTTCGCAATGACCTGCGCCTGCTCGACCAGCCCGCGCTGCACGCGGCACTCGCCAGCGGTGCCACGCACCTGCTGCCCGTGGTGTGCCTGCCAACGCCCAATGAATCCACGCCCTGGGGATTTGCCCGTGTGGGCCCACACCGGCGCGCCTTCACCGCTGCAGCACTGCGCGGGCTTCATCAACAGACGAGTGCATTGGGCAACCCGCTGCTGATCTGTCAGACCCCACCCGCCACCGCCTTGCCCCAACTGGCCCAGGCCGTGAGTGCGACCACCGTAGTGTGCGAAGACATCGCAGCCCCCTACGAGCAGGCCGAGGTGGCCGCACTGCGCGCAGCAGGCCTGCAGGTGCGCACCGTCTGGCACAGCAACCTGCTGCCCCCGGCGCGCATGCCCTGGCCTGCCTCTGACCTGCCCGGTGTGTTCACTTCGTTTCGCCAAAAGATCGAGCGTGCAGGCATCACCCCCGCTGCACCACTGCAAGCACCCGCCCTGCTGCTGCCGCCGCCCCAAGTGCCTGCACCCGTGTTGCAGGCCGTGGGCGCAGAGCAGGGCGCTGCCAGCATCCAGCAACCCACACCGCCCCAGGGCAGCGATGCCCGCTCGTCCTTCCCCTACGGCACGCCTGCTTGCGATGGCAGCGAGGCCGCCGCGCTGGCCCACCTGGCGCAGTACCTTGCCCGCAAGCTGCCCCACAGCTACAAGGCCACGCGCAACGGACTCACGGGGCTGGACTACTCCAGCAAGTTCTCGCCCTGGCTGGCCACGGGGGCGCTCTCGCCGCGCCAGATCTATGCCGATCTAAAAACCTTTGAGCGCGACCACGGTGCCAACGATGGCACCTACTGGCTGTGGTTTGAGCTGTTGTGGCGCGACTACTTTCGGCTGCTGCATCTGCAATACGGCGCAGCCCTGTACCAAGCGCGTGGGCTGTCAGAACTGCCACCCGCCCGACACAACCCGCGCGGCTTTGAGCGATGGTGCCGGGGCGAGACCGGCGAGCCGCTGGTCGATGCCGCCATGCGCGAGCTGGCCGCCACCGGGTATCTGAGCAACCGCCTGCGCCAAGTGGTGGCCAGCTACCTGATCTACGACCTGCACAGCGACTGGCGCGCTGGCGCCGCGTGGTTTGAATCGCAACTGGTGGACTACGACGTGTACAGCAACCAGGCCAACTGGCTCTATATCGCCGGGCGCGGCACCGACCCGCGCGGGGGCCGCCGCTTCAACCCCATCAAGCAGGCGCAAGACCACGATGCCGAAGGCAGCTACCGCCGCCTATGGGGCACGGCATGAGCACGCCACAACCCTCTACCCAAAAGCGTGCCCACACGCTGCGCCTGCTTCTGGGCGACCAGCTCAACCCCGAGCATTCATGGTTTGCAACGCAGGACGAGGGCGTGGTCTATGTGTTGATGGAAGTGCGGCAAGAGACCGACTACGTGCTGCACCACGCGCAAAAAATCCTCGCCATCTTTGCCGCCATGCGCGACCTGGCCCGGCATCTGCGCGAGGCGGGGCACCGCGTGCGCTACGTGGCGATTGACGATGCCAGCAACCGCCAGTCGGTGCCTGACAACCTGGCCGCCCTCATGGCCCACTACGGTGCGCACACGCTGCAATACCAGTACCCCGACGAATGGCGGCTGGACGAGCAACTGCGCACCTGGGGTACACAGCAAAGCTTTGCCGTGCAGGTCGTCAGCAGCGAGCACTTCTACACCACCCGCACCGAAATGGCCGAGGTGTTCCAAGGCCGCAAGCAGTGGCTCATGGAGCACTTCTACCGCCGCATGCGCCAGCGCCACAGCGTGCTGATCGACGAGGCTGGCGAGCCCGAAGGTGGCCAATGGAACTACGACCACGACAACCGCAAGCCTTGGCCCGGCACGCCCGCATTGCCGCCCGACGCCCGCCCCACGCACGACCACAGCGCCCTGTGGGCCACCATCCAGGCCGCAGGCGTGCAGAGCTTTGGCAACCCGCAGGCCCATGCACTGCGCTGGCCGCTGAACCGGGCCGAGGCGCTGGCCTGGCTGGATCACTTCATCACCACCACGCTGCCGCACTTTGGCGCGTATGAAGACGCCATGAGCACAAAGAGCAGCAGGCTCTTTCACTCCCTGCTGTCCTTTGCCATCAACACCAAAATGCTGCGCCCGCAAGAGGTAGTGCAACGCGCCCAAGCCGCCTACCACGCAGGCGCTGCACCTCTGCCTGCGGTGGAGGGCTTCATCCGCCAGATCCTCGGTTGGCGAGAATACGTGCGCGGCATCTACTGGGCACACATGCCCGGCTACGACGAGCGCAACGCCCTGGGCCACAGCACATCACTGCCGGAGTGGTTCTGGACGGGCAAGACCCGCATGCGCTGCATGCAGCACGCCGTGGGCCAGTCGCTGGAGTTTGCGTATGCCCACCACATCCAGCGCCTCATGGTCATCGGCAACTTTGCACTGCTGGCGGGGCTTGACCCGGCCGCCGTGCACCGCTGGTACCTGGGCGTGTACATCGACGCCTTTGAATGGGTAGAAGTGCCCAACACCGTGGGCATGAGCCAGTTTGCCGACGGCGGCCTGCTGGCCACCAAGCCCTATGTGAGCAGCGCCGCCTACATCGACCGCATGAGCGACTACTGCGGCGGCTGCCACTACGACAAGAAGCTCAAGGTGGGTGACCGCGCCTGCCCCTACAACGCGCTGTATTGGGACTTTTTTGCGCGCAACGAAGGCACGCTGGGCAACAACTTCCGCCTTGGCATGGTGTACCGCCAGTTGCAGAAGATGCAGGGCCCGCAGCTCGATGCGCTGCGCGAGCATGCGGCCAGCCTGCGCACGCGGCTGGATGCGCTGTAGCCCGCTTGCCGAACTACCCAGCGACACCTTCACCGCAGAGCCAAGCCATGTCTCAAGCACAACCCGGCGCAAGCCCGTTCACCTCTTTGCAGTCATTGCCCGAGGGCTATCGCGCCATCGTCATCGGCTCCACTGGTGCCATCGGCAGTGCCTTCCTCGCCCACCTGCAGGCTGATCCGCGCTGCGCACTGGCCGTGGGCCTGGGCCGCCACACCAGCCCGGCGGTCGATCTGGATGACGAAGCCACCATCGCCGCCGCCGCCCAGCAGCTCAAGGCCCAAGGCCCGTGGCACTGCATCATCCACGCCGCAGGCCTGTTGCACGGCCCCCACGGCATGCCTGAAAAGCGTTTGGGCCAGTTGAATTACGCGCAGATGGAGGCCACCTTCCGCACCAACACCTTCGGCCCCGCTCTCGTGCTGGCCCACTTTGCCCCCCTGTTGCCCAAACAGGGGCGCGGCCTGCTGGCCGTGCTCTCGGCCAAGGTGGGCAGCATTGGCGACAACCGCCTGGGCGGCTGGTACAGCTACCGCGCCAGCAAGGCCGCGCTCAACATGCTGGTCAAAACGGCGTCCATCGAAGTGGCCCGCATCCATCCGCAGGCCGTGCTGGTGGCGCTGCACCCAGGCACCGTCAACTCAGCGTTGTCGGCCCCTTTCAATGGCGCAGAAATAGGCCGCCCGGCGGCGGATGCGGCGGGCGACATGCTGCGGGTGCTGGATGGGTTGCCGGTGGAGGAAACGGGGTGCTTTTACGCTTACAGCGGCGACAAGCTGCCGTGGTGATGGCGACGTGGATTGCTATGGTTTTGATACTGATAGCTCAATACCAGCGGGCGGTGGCAGCCCTTTTTAGTATTTTTTTGTGACGTGGCTGTTTTCCCGCTAGTACCAGCCTGAGTAGTTCAGCCAAAACGTCGGGGTGCAACCCTGTCGAGCCGCGTCGCACGGGTGCTTCATGCTGCATCCATGGAGAATGCCGCATGCTTTCACCCACCTCCCGTGACCTCAACCTGGTTGTCTCCCACACCACAGCCGCTGCCTCTGCCGTGAGTGATTGGGTGGCGCGGCACTACGGCCTGCCAGTGCAGCAGTGCTACCTGATCCGCCGCAACCTCAACGACAACTACGCTGTGCGGGCCACGGAAGGCAGCCGCTACGTGGCGCGGCTTTGCGCCATTCGGCCGCGTGGCGCGTTCAATGTGGATTTTGAGGTCGCGTTGCTGGCCCACCTGCACGCACAGGGCGTGGGCGTGGCCACGCCGGTGCTGGCTGCGAACGGTGCTGCCAGCATTACCCTGCCGTTCCCCGAGGGGCCGCGTGCGCTGGTCTTGTTTCGCCACTGCGATGGCGCCGTGCCCGATACGCCCGAAGAACTGCATCTGACCGGCGCCACGCTGGCGCAGATTCACCGCGCCGCGCAAAGCTACGCAGGCCCCGCAAGCCGCTATGTGCTGGACGGCCACCATCTTGCAGGCCGCACGCTGGACTACCTTGCCGCCCATCCCGAGCTGGACCCTGCCGTGCTCGATGCCTACTGGCAACTGATTGAGCGCCTTCTGAGCGAGCTGGCGGAAGTTGAGGGCACCTTGACCCGCGTGATGTGCCACGGCGACACGCATGGCTTCAACAACCATGTGACCACCGATGCCGATGGTGTGCAGCGCGCCGCCTTCTTTGACTTTGACGACGCCGGGCCAGGGTTCCTGGCCTATGACCTGTGTGTGTGGCTGTGGTCGAACCTGCCGCGCAAGGCCCCCATGGAGCCTGACGACGCCTTGCTCAAGCGCTGGCAGCAGTACTTGGCTGGCTACCGCGCGGGGGGCGGCCTTGTCACCGATGCCGACCTCGCCGCCTTGCCGCTCTTCGTGCAATTGCGGCACCTGTGGAACATGGGGGAGGGCGTGGCGCGCATCCACCACTGGGGCGCCAACATGATGTCTGCCGACTGGATCAAGAAGCAGCTCGATGTGATGGCCGCTTGGGCCCCGCTGCAATTGCCCAGCGCCTGATGTTCCCTGGCCCCGCAAGGGCGCTGGGCTCTGCACCCACTTTGCAGCGCCAGTTTGGCTAAACCGCCGGATAAGCCCCCGTGCCTCCCGGCCACGCCGTCAGCACCTCATAGCCGCTGTCCGTCACCGCCACCATGTGCTCCCACTGGGCCGAGAGCGACCGGTCCTTGGTCACCACCGTCCAGCCATCGGCCAGCTCCTTGGTTTCATGCTGGCCTGCGTTCAGCATGGGCTCGATGGTAAAGACCATGCCCGCCTCCAGCCGCAGCCCCTGGCCGCGCCGCCCGTAGTGCAGCACCTGGGGCTCATCGTGGTACACGGTGCCAATGCCGTGGCCGCAGTACTCGCGCACCACGCTGAAGTTCTCGCGCTGCGCCACGGTGGCAATCGCATGGCCCACATCGCCCAGTGTGGCGCCGGGTTTTACCTCGCGGATGCCTGCGCACAGCGCCTCGTACGTGGTGCGCACCAGCCGCTGGGCCAGCACGCTGGGCGTGCCCACGCAGAACATGCGGCTCGTGTCGCCGTACCAGCCGTCTTTTTCCACCGCCACATCAATGTTCACGATGTCGCCCTTCTTCAGCATCTGCTGGGGCGAGGGGATGCCGTGGCACACCACGTGGTTCACCGAGGTCAGCACCGTCTTGGGGTAGCCCAGATAGCCCACATTGGCAGGCCGCGCGCCCTGCACGTTCACGATGTGGTCGTGGCACAGGCGGTCCAGCGCGTCGGTGGTCACGCCCGGCACCACATGCGGCTCGATCATGGCCAGCACCTCGGCCGCCAGCTGCGCGGCCCGCCGCGCCATCACGAGTTCTTCAGCCGAGCGGATCGGCACCCCACGGTCAGCGCGTGCCATCAGTGCGGCTGCTTTCTGGCGCGTGCGGTGGGAGCGTCTGCAGCAGGCTTGCTGTCCAGCTCACCCCGCGCCGCCAGCGCCACGTCCAGCCCACCCGCCAGCTCGGCCCGCACCAGCATCTGGCAAATCTCGCGGTGGTCCAGGTCGGGGTACATCTCGGCCAGCATGCCTACACGCATCCAGTGCTCGGCCTGTGAGTTGATGGAACGGCTCAGCGCCGTACTGGCCAGACGCAGGTTTTCGTGCATCTGGTCGGAAATTTTGACTATGCCCATGGGTGCTGCCTTTAAGCGAAACGTATTTGAATTGTATATGTTTCGCATAATTTGAGAGTGTGCGGCACCCAGGTACCGTCAGTTCAACTTTTGCAACCCTGGTCAACGGTGCCGAGATTGGTCGCCCGACTGCCGGTGCCGCTGGAACAAGCTGCAGATGCGGGAAGGGTTGCCAGTGAGAAGAGTGGGCAGCTTCTACGTTTACACAGATGACCGGCTGCTATCGTGAATGCAGCGTGGTTTGCTATGATTTTGATACCGCATACGCCGATCTATCAAGCGCTAGCAGGCATTTGGGCCAGAACTCCAATGCTGGCTTCGTCAGACATGACTACCGCAGCGTGGAGAGATTGCTGCAAGTACGAGAAGGCGTCTTACTCCGTTCCTTCAGATTTCTTGGCACACCATTCAGAGTATGGGAGTTTGGACTTGCTGCTGCGGTACTCGGCCATGAGGTCGAGCTGTCGATCAAAGCCGACTTCTTTACGTTGCAACGACAAGAAGCGGTCCTCTTTCTGCTCTCTGGTTTGAAGATAGGCGACTGAGCGAAAGCCGTTCATCTTCCACTCCCCTTTTCTCAAGGGATAGGGGCCCGGAGTGCCTTTTCGTCTGGGCATGTGGCCAAGTTGAATGAAGGACATCTCGATCATGGTTCCAGCCAGTACCCCAACGATCTCATCTATCGAATCTGCCAGATCCAGATCCTTTTTGCCGTTTTGTAAACATCGAGACACCTCCTGCATCCATTCGTCGTCATAGATCTCTACGGAGTCTCTTACGGATAGCTCAACCGCTTTTAATGTCCGGTCTGCATATTTACGCCAAGTTCCGAGGTGATTGGATTCTTTCAGTGCGTACCACGCACCACTTCCAAAAAGATCTTCGAGCGCAGATTTCACGGAGAGATATTTGGTGTATTCGTTCATGACGAGGCTGCAATGGTTGGTTAGTTCTCTCAACACGCCATTCGACGGGTCAACCCATCGTTCAAGTCGAGCAGTTGTACCGCTAGTTGTTCTGAAGGCAGATGCGACCTTTTTGGACCGTTGAAGATGGGTTTTCGCAGTCGCACTTGTGCAGCCCGACTTCGCGTCATCGCCACCCAATCCCAAACTTCTTAACCCGATAAGCCATCGTCGCCCGGCTAATCCCCAGCAACCGCCCAGCCAGCGCCACATTCCCCCCCGCGCTTTGCAACGCCTGCCGCAGCATTTGCTCTTCCGCCTGGTGCAGCGGTGCCACCACCGGCGCAGCGGCTGGCGGTAGCGCCACACCAGCCCGCGCACTCGCTGCGGCTTGCGGACCCTGCATCGCAGCAGCCCCCACACCCGCCACTCCCTGCGCATGCAACGTCCCCCCGCTGTTCCCCTGCAAGTGCAGCGACATCACCCCGCCGCCACTTTGCTCACCGCCTGCAAACAGGTGGTGCGGCTCAATGGGTTCGCCATCCGTCGCCAAGATCACCGCCCGCTCAATCAGGTTCTGCAGCTCGCGGATGTTGCCGGGGAAGGGGTAGTGAAACATCGCCTTCACGGCCGCCTGGCTAAAGCCGGGCACCTGCCGCTGGTGCTTGCGCTGGTAGTGGGCCAGGAAGTGGCTCATCAGCAGGGGGATGTCGTCGCGCCGGTCGCGCAGCGGGGGCAGGTGGATGGGGAAGACGTTGAGGCGGTAGAACAAGTCTTCGCGGAAGGTGCCTTCGCGCACGGCCTGGCGCAGGTCCACGTTGGTGGCGGCCACCAGGCGCACGTCCACGCGCACGGTGCGGGTGCCGCCCACGCGCTCCACCTCGCCTTCTTGCAGGGCGCGCAGCAGCTTGCCCTGGGCCACCAGGCTGAGCGTGCCGATTTCGTCGAGGAAGAGGGTGCCGCCGTGTGCGCGCTCAAACCGGCCGGGGCGCGATGTGCCTGCGCCGGTGTAGGCGCCGCGCTCCACGCCAAAGAGTTCGCTCTCGACCAGCGTCTCGGGGATGGCCGCGCAGTTGATGGCCACAAAGGGCTGGCTGCTGCGGGGGCTGATGCGGTGGAGCATGCTGGCAAACATCTCCTTGCCCACACCCGATTCCCCGGTGAACAACACGGTGGCAGCGGTGGGGGCCACGCGCTGCAGCATGTGGCAGGCGGCGTTGAAGGCGGATGACGCGCCGACCATGGTGGCGTTTGCCGTGGGGTCGGCGGCGGTGCCTGCGTTGCCGGATGCCGCCTTGCCCGGTGGCACGCCCAGGTAGGTGGTGCGTGTCTTGGCCCGCGCGCCTTCTGGCATGGAGGGGGGCAGCGTTGCGGGCGGGGTGCCCACAAAGTCCTGGGCGTTCAGGTAGAACAGGTCTTGCTCGGGGTCATCCCACAGTTCGGCCGATTTGCCCACCACGCGGCAGTGCGCTGCGCCGGAGGAACGGCAGTCCACCTCGCGAAAGACGATCATGCGGCCGAACAGGGTGCTGACGTAGCCTGTGGCGTAGCCCACCTGCATCCAGCACGCGGGCGAGCCGCCCACGCCATAGGCGGCGATGTGCTCGTCGTCTTCGCTGGAGTTGTGCCAGATGAACTCGCCGTCGTATTCGCCCAGCTCGGCGTTGTAGCGGGCATGCACCACCTCCACCTGCACCACGCCCTCCAGCGCGTGCAGGCGCGTGCCTGCCATGGCGGCGGCGGTGGGTTCGGCGTCGGGCCATTGCTGGCGCACCAGGCGGGCGTCGCGCGCGCCGCTCACATAGCCCGCACGGGTGAGCAGGCCGCGTGCCTTGTCCAGGCCAATGCTGTCGATCAGCTCGCGCCGCAGCGAGCCCAGGGCCTCGGAGTGCAGCAGGATCATGCGCTGGTCTTGCAGCCAGATGCGCCCGTCGCCGGGGGAGAAGAACAGGCATTCGCTGATGTCGGCCACCGTGGGGTGGGTGTGCTGGCTGATGCCATGGGTGTCAAACCCGCCCAGGGCGCGGGGGGCTTCGGCAGGCACGGTGCCCAGCAAGGCCTGGCCTTGGCCCACGGCGGTGCGGTGCAGGTCGGCCAGAGAGATGCGGCGCTTCGGCATGGGGGCCTCCGGTGGTGGATCAGAAAGTGATCAAAAAGTGATCATTTGATCAATCTTTGCAGTGCCATTTGTTTATGAATGGTAACTATTTGGTGGCAAAAAGTCGCCCGTGCCAGCAGTTTTTTGGCCTAGGGAAAGTCCGTAGCGCTCCCTCTCAAAAAGCCCGTTTTTCAGGCGGTTTGGGGCTTGGTGGCAGGCGGCGCTGGTACGCCCGTTGCAATTTCTGACCACGCCGCTGCAGCCATGCGGTGGGTTTTGATTTCAACCAAGGAGCAATGCAATGGGTGTTTCAGAAAAACCAGGCCTGCTGGACAACCGCCTGTGGGCGGGCAAGGCCTTTGATGGTGCATGGTCTACCGCGCTGAGCACGGCGCGTGATGCGGTGGAGCCCGCTACGGGCCAGGTGTTCAGCCGCGTGGGCATTGCCAGTGCGGCCGACATGCAGGCCGCCATTGGCCGTGCGCAGCAGGCCCAGGCCGCGTGGGCGGCCACGGGGCCGCGCGAGCGTGCAGCCGTGTTCCACCGTGCGGCCAGCATTTTTGAGCAGCACTTTGACGAGCTGGCCATGGCGGTGGCCCGCGAAACCGGAGGCATCGTGCCCAAGGGCCAGCACGAGGTGCGCGAGGCCATCACGCTGTGTCATCTGGCCGCAGCCCTGCCCATGCAGGCCCAGGGCCAGGTGCTGCCCAGCACGCCCGGCCGCCTGTCGATGGCGCGGCGCGTGCCTCACGGAGTGGTGGGGGTGATCTCGCCGTTCAACTTCCCGCTCATCCTGGGCCTGCGCTCGGTGGCCCCGGCGCTGGCGCTGGGCAATGCGGTGGTGCTCAAGCCAGACACGCGCACGCCAGTGAGCGGTGGCTTCATCATGGCCCGCGTGTTTGAAGAAGCGGGCCTGCCCAAGGGGCTGCTGCAGGTGGTGCCCGGCGATGCCGAGGCGGGCGAGGCGCTGGTGGTGGACGAGCGCGTGCCCATGATCGCCTTCACCGGCTCGCCCACGGTGGGCCGCCGCATTGGCGCGCTGGCGGGGCAGCACCTGAAAAAGGTGTCGCTGGAGCTGGGCGGGGCCAACAACCTCATCATTCTGGAAGACGCCGACCTGGACGCCGCCGCCAGCGCCGCCGCGTTTGGCGCGTGGTTCCACCAGGGGCAGATCTGCATGGCATCCAACCGCATCCTGGTGCACGAGTCGATTGCCGAAGGCATCCTGCAACGCATGGTGGGCAAGGCCACGCACCTGCCCGTGGGCGATGGCGCCAGCGGCCAAGTGGCCCTGGGGCCGATGATCGATGCCAAGCAACTGCAGCGCTTTGACCAGGTCATCCAAGACAGCGTGGCCCAGGGCGCCAAGCTCGAAGCGGGCGGCACCTACGAAGGGCTTTGCTACAAGCCCACGGTGCTCTCGGGCGTCAAGCCCGGCGTCCGTTCGTTTGACGAAGAGCCTTTTGGCCCGGTGGCCAACCTCGTCACCTTCCGCACCGACGACGAGGCCGTGCAGCTGGCCAACACCAGCCAGGGCGGCCTGGCTGCCGCCGTCATCAGCCCCAGCGTGGGCCGCGCCATGGCCATCGGCCAGCGCCTGCGCGCAGGCATGGTCCACATCAACGACCAGACGGTGAACGATGAATGCACCAACCCCTTTGGCGGCCCCGGTGTGGGTGGCAACGGGGGCAGCGTGGGCGGGCCTGCTGACATTGATGAATACACGCAGTGGCAGTGGATCACCGTGAAGGACGCACCACCCGCATTCCCGTTCTGACATCGCAAGCCCTCGGTGCGGTTGGGCCGCTCCGAGGGCTTGTGCCCCCCCCACAAAAATCAGGAGACAACTTTCATGACCCTACACAACAAAACCATCGTCGTCACCGGCTGCTGCTCCGGCATCGGCGCAGACTTTGCCAAGCTTGCCCGCCAGCAGGGCGCCCGCGTGATCGGTGTGGACCGCAATGCGCCCACGCTCACGCTCGACGGCTTTGTGCAGGTGGACCTGGGCGACCCGGCCGCCATCAACGATGCCGTGGCCCAGCTGCCTGCCAAGGTGGATGCGCTGGCCAACATTGCGGGGGTGCCCGGCACATCGCCCGCCGAGCTGGTCGGCCGCGTCAACTACCTGGGCCTGCGCCACTTCACACACCGCGTGCTGGAACGCATGGGCGAGGGTGGTTCCATCGTCAATATCTCCTCCATCCTGGGGGCCGAGTGGCCCCAGCGTCTGGAGCTGCACCGCGCACTGGGTGCCACCACCAGCTTTGACGAAGGCGCCAAGTGGCTGGCCGCCCACCCCGTGCCGCAGGAGACCTGCTACCAGTACTTCAAGGAAGCGCTGATCGTCTGGACCTACACCCAGTCGCAAAAGATCTTCATGGAGCGCGGTGTGCGCATGAACTGCGTGGCCCCCGGCCCGGTGTTCACGCCCATCCTGGGCGACTTTGTGCAGATGCTGGGCCAGGAGCGGGTGGAGAAGGACGCCCACCGCATGAAGCGCCCGGCGTTCAGCGACGAAGTGGCGCCCGTCATCGCCTTCCTGTGCAGCGACGCGGCACGCTGGGTGAGCGGCATCAACCTGCCGGTGGATGGCGGGCTCGCTTCCACCTACCTCTGAGCGAAGGGGCCGCACATGTCCGCACAACAGCTGGAGGCCATCTTGCAGATGGCCGCACAAAACCCACCGCCACCGCAAGCCACCCCCGCGCAACTGCGCGCGTGGTTTGACGCCAGCAACTCGCAAATGCCCCTGGCCCAGGGGCTGCCCATTCAGGCGCTGCGCATCCCCAACGGCGCAGGCGGCACCATGGCAGCCGAGTTGCTGAGCACCTTGCAGGCCAACCCGCGCAAGCTGGTCATCTATTACCACGCGGGCGGCTTTGTGTTCGGCTCGCTCACATCACACAGGGCGCTGTGCTCGTACCTCGCGCAGTTCTGCGGCGCGCAGGTGCTCAATGTGGACTACCGCCTGGCGCCCGAGCACCCAGCCCCCGCTGCGCACGACGACGCGCTGGCCGCGTACCAGTGGGCGCTGGACCAGGGCTATGCCGCGTCGGCCATCGCGCTGATGGGCGATTCGGCGGGCGGCAACCTGGCCTTGTCCACGGCAGTGCATGCCCGCAACCTGGGCCTGCCCCTGCCTGCAGCCATCGTGGCCCTGTCGCCCGCGCTGGACCTGGCGTCCGAAGGCGCGTCCCACCACACGGTGGACGACCCGTTCATCACGCGCGAACTCATGGGGTTTTTCAACGCCATGTATGTGCCCAGTGGCGATGTGCGTTCGCCCACCGTCACCCCGTTCTACAGATCCGATCTGCAGGGCCTGCCATCCGTGCAACTGCAGGTGGGTGGCCGCGAGCGCCTGCGCGACGATGCCGTGACCATGGCCGCGCGCTTGAAGGCGGCGGGTGTGGACGCGGACTGCACCGTGTGGGACGGCATGGTGCATTGCTGGCAGCTGTTCGCGCCCGTGCTGGATGAAGCGCTGGCCTCGCTGGAGCAGGCGGGGCGGTTCATTGCCGCGCACCAGCGCACGGCAGTGGCTGCGGCTGCATAGCGCAGCGGCGCCCAACCCCCACCACCCCAAAAGGCCGACGCGTTGGCCGCGCCCCACCGGTACAGGCCGGGGCGTGAGCCTGCGCGCCGTACAGGCCGACGACTGATCTCATCTGATTGAAGGAATCTCCATGAAAAACGTACTTCCTCCCACCGTGACCGCTACACAGGTCGAGCTGACCGACCAGGCCATCCATGCAGCACAGGCCGCATCCCCCACCCTCTCGCGCCGTGGGCTGATCGCCGCTGCAGGCGCTGGCGGCCTGGCGCTGGGCGCCGGCCCGCTGTGGGCGCAGGCGGCCAGCGCTGCGCCCGTGCTCAAGGTGGGCTTCATCAGCCCGCGCACCGGCCCGCTGGGCGCCCTGGGTGAGACCGACACCTTCATCCTGGCCCAGGTGCGCAAGACGCTGGCTGCGGGCCTGACCATTGGTGGCGTGAAGTACGCGGTGGAGATCCTGGACCGCGACACGCAGTCCGACCCGGCCCGCGCCAGCCAGTTGGCCAAGGCGCTGATCAACACCGACAAGATCGACCTCATGCTCACCACCACCACACCCGAAACGGTGAACCCGGTGTCGGATGCGTGCGAGGCGGCAGGCGTGCCCTGCCTGTCCACCGTGATGCCGTGGGAGGCCTGGTACTTTGGCCGGGGCGCCAAGCCCGGCGCGCCGTCGCCTTTCAAGTGGACGTACCACTTCTCGTTTGGCGGCGGCAGCTTCACCACGTCGTACACCTCGCAGTTTGCGGCGTTGCCCACCAACAAGAAGATTGGCGTGCTGTACCCCAACGATGCCGATGGCAATGCCATCCGCGCCACGCTGGCGCCCGAGCTGGCCAAGGCGGGTTTCACCGTGGTGGACGCCGGGCCGTACGAGAACGGCACCACCGACTATTCGGCACAGATTGCCAAGTTCAAGGCCGAGCGCTGCGAGATCTTCAACACCTTCCCCATTCCGCCAGACTTCGCCACCTTTTGGCGGCAGGCAGCGCAGCAGGGCTACACGCGCATGGTGAAGATCGCGCAGATCGCCAAGACGGGCCTCGTGCCCTCGCAGGTCGAAGCACTGGGCCCGCTGGCGATCAACCTGGGTGCAGGGTGCTTCTGGCACAAAACCTTCCCGTATGCATCACCGCTCACGGGGCAGAGCGGCGTGCAGCTGGCCGATGCGTACGAGGCCAGCACCGGCAAGCAGTGGACGCAGATGCTGGGCTCCACCATGTCGCTGTTCGATGCGGGCACCGAGGCGCTCAAGGCCAGCACCAACCCGCGCGACAAGGCGGCGCTGGCCAAGGCCATCAGCACGCTCAAGGCCACCACCATGCAAGGCCCGGTGGACTTTGCCAAGGGGCCTGTGCCCAATGTGTCGGTGACACCGGTGGTGGGCGCGCAGTGGGTCAAGCCCGCAGCGGGCAGCAAGTTCAAGCTCGACCTGCTCGTCACCGAAAACGCCACCGACCGCAACATCCCCGTGGCGGCGGCGCTCAAGTCCTACAGCTGATCTCCATGCGACATCCACAACCCCTTGGGAGCCCGCCAGCGGGCGGGCCACAGCAGCAGCCGTTACTACTGCAGGCGCAGGGCATCGACATGCGATTTGGTGCGCTCAAAGTGCTGGATCAGCTCGATTTTTCGGTGGGCAGTGACGAGGCCGTGGGCATCGTCGGGCCCAACGGTGCGGGCAAGACCACGCTGCTGAACGTGCTGGCCGGAGCGTTTGCGCCAAGCCAGGGTGCCGTCTGGTTCCAGGGTGTGGATGTGAGCGCCCGCAGCGCGGCAGACCGCTGCCGTGCGGGCATCGCACGCACCCACCAGGTGCCCCGTCCGTTTCTGGGCATGACGGTGTTTGAAAACGTGCTCACCGGCGCCACCCACGGCGCAGGCCTGCATGCCCGCGACGCGGGTGACCGGGCCATGGAGTGCCTGCGCCTGTGTGGCATGGAGGCGCTGGCCAACCGCCGTGCCGAAACGCTGGGTCTGCTCGGCCGCAAGCGGCTGGAGCTGGTGCGCGCGCTGGCCACCGGCCCTCAGGTGCTGCTGCTCGACGAGATCGGCGGCGGGCTGACCGATGCCGAGGCGAGTGAACTGGTGGACCTGGTGCGCACCCTTCGCAGCCAGCGCATCGCCATCGTCTGGATCGAACACATGGTGCATGTGCTGCTGCAAGTGGCCACGCGCCTGGTGTGCATGGATGGCGGGCGGGTCATTGCCAGCGGCGACCCGCAGGCCGTGCTGCGCGATGCCACGGTGGTCGAGGCCTATCTGGGCGGGGTGGCAGCATGAGCGTTTTGTTGAGCATTGATGCGCTGAACGCCCACCACGGGCAGCTGCCTGCCGTGCGCAATGTGTCGCTGCAGGTGCACCAGGGCGACATCCTGGCCCTGGTGGGGGCCAACGGTGCGGGCAAGACCACGCTGCTGCGCACGCTGGCCGGCGCCCACCGCGCCAGCAGCGGCACGGTGCGGTGGGACGGTGTGGACATCACCCGTATGCCTGCCAACGAGCGTGTGGCCGAAGGCCTGGCCCTGGTGCCCGAAGGGCGGCGCCTGTTTGCGGGCATGACGGTGCGCGAAAACCTGCTGGTGGCACGCGCAGCCGGGCGGCGGGGGCAGTGGAGTTTTGACACTGTGCTGGACGCCTTCCCACAGCTGGCCCCCAAGCTGAATGCAAAAGCGGGCGAGCTGTCGGGCGGGCAGCAGCAGGCCGTGGCCATTGGCCGCGCGCTCATGACCAACCCGCGCGTGCTGCTGCTTGACGAGGTCTCGCTGGGCCTCTCGCCCCTGGCCGTACAGGGCGTGTACGACGCGTTGCGCGGCGTGGTGGGGCAGGGCACCACGCTGCTGCTGGTCGAGCAGGACCTGCAGCGCGTGCAGGCCGTGGCCAGCCGCATTGCCTGCATGCTCGAAGGCAGCGTGGTGGCCGATGCGCCCGCCAACCAGCTCACCCGCGCGCAGATCACCGCGTTTTACTTTGGCGCGCAGCGGCCCGAGGCCGCCCATGACGTCAGCAACGCCCGCCATGCCTACAAGGAGGCCGCATGAACCTGCTGAATCAAATTATCCAAGGGCTGCTGCTCGGCGGTTACTACGCCTTGCTGGCCTGCGGGCTGTCGTTCATGTTCGGGGTGATGCGCATCATCAACCTGGCCCACGGCAGCCTGACCGTGGTGGCCGCCTACCTGCTGTGGCTGCTGGCCGAGCCGCTGGGCTGGCACCCGCTGCTGGCCCTGCTGGCGGTAGTGCCTGCCATGGCACTGCTGGGCTGGCTGCTGCACCAGCTGGTGCTGGAGCGCAGCGCGCGCTTGGGCGCCCTGGTGCCCCTGCTGGCCACGTTTGGCCTGGCCAGCGTGATCGACAACCTGTTGTTCCAGCACTTCGGTGCCGACACGCGGTCGCTGGCCACGTCCATCGGCACGCTGGCCTACGACAGCTGGGAACTGCCCGGTGGCCTCTACGTGGGGCAGCTGCCCACCCTGGTGCTGGTGCTGGCGGTGCTGCTGCTGGGCGGGCTGCACGCCATGCTGGCGCACACGGCGCTGGGGCGGCAGATCCGCGCGGCATCCGAAGACGCCGACACCGCGCGCCTGGTGGGCGTGCGCACCGGTACGGTGTTTGCGGCGGCCTCGGCCATTACCATGGTCACCGTCACGCTGGCTGGAGCCTCGCTGGCCCTGCGCGCCACATTTGATCCGTTCTCGGGCCCGCAGCAGCTGATCTTTGCGTTTGAGGCCGTCATCATCGGCGGTGCCGGTTCGCTGTGGGGCACCTTGCTGGGCGGCGTGGTGCTGGGCGTGGCGCAGAACCTGGGGGCGCAGGTGCATCCCCAGGGTTTTCTGATCGCCGGGCACGCCACCTTTTTGGTCATCCTGCTGGCCCGGCTCTACGCGAGCGACGCGCTGCGCAGGTTCTTCTCTTCCCGCCGCAGGGCCGCGCCATGACTGCTCCCATCACTTCTGCACCTTTCGTACCCACGGGTGCATCCCCCTGGGTCATCGAACGCTGGACGCGCGCGTCCATCGCCTTCGCCAGCGCCACCGTCCTGCTGCTGGCCGCGCTTTGCCTGGGGCCGCTGTGGCTGCAGGCGGGCACGGTAGACCGGCTCACCACGCTGTTCATCTACGTCATCCTGGCCGTGATGTGGAACGCCCTGGCGGGCTACGCGGGGCTGGTGTCGATTGGCCACCAGGCGTTCTTCGGGCTCGGCGCTTACGCCATGGTGCGGCTGGCCGATGCGGGCCTGGGGCCGTACCCTGCGCTGCTGGTGGGTGCCATGCTGGTGGCCGTGGTGGCAGTGCCGCTGGCCGTGTTCATGCTGCGGCTGCAGGGCGGCGAATTTGCCATCGGCATGTGGGTGGTGGCCGCGCTGGCGCACCTGTGTGTCAACCTGGACACCCTGGTGCAGGGCGAGACCGGCACCTCGATGATTGCGCTGCAGCAGTACGCCGCCGACGACCGCCGCGCCTACACCTACTGGGCGGCCCTGGCTGCCATGGCCGGGCTGTGCTGGGGGGTGTTCTGGCTCTTGCGCAGCAAGGTGGGCACGGCCGCGCAGGCCATCCGCGACAACGAGACAGCAGCCATCTCGCTCGGGGTGCGTGTGGTGGCCATCAAGCGGCTGGTGTTTGTGCTGTCGGCCTTTGGCTGCGCAATCGCTGGCGGGCTGTGGCTGGCCACGTCCATCAGCTTTCAGCCCAAGACCTATTTCAGCGTGCAGTGGACGGCCTACATGATCTTCATGGTGTTGGTGGGGGGCATAGGCACCATGGAAGGCCCCATCCTCGGCGCGCTGCTTTTCTTTGCGGTAGAGACGCTGTGGGGCGGGCAGGGCGTGCTCTACCTCATCGGCCTGGGCGCCATTGCCATGCTGTTCGCGCTGTTCCTGCCCAAAGGCATCTGGGGGGCGGTGCAGCAGCGCTGGGATGTGCACCTGCTGTCTGCGGGGTACCAAGTGCGCTCGCGCGCGCCGCACAAGGGCGATGCGGGTCGGGCCGCCGCAGGCGCGGGTACGGGTGAGGGGCACACATAGCCACCGGCCGCTGAGCTTTGGCCCGTGCCGCGCTCAGCGCTCGTCCTGCGACTCCCCGTTGGAAAACCCCTCCACCAGCGCCTCAAACACCACCCGGATCCGCCGCGAGGTGCGCAGCTCGCGGTGCGACACCAGCCAGATCGGAAATCGCACCGGCGGCACATCGTCCAGCACGCGGACGACGCCCGGGGTGTGGCTAGCGATGTTGTCCATCATGGCCCCGATGCCCATGCCCTGGCACACCAGCGCCCAGTGGGCCACGGTGTGGTCGGAGTAGCAGCTGAAGTTGTCTTCGCTCAGATGCAGGCCGTACTGGCGCAGGTACGCCAGATATCGCCCGGCGCGGTCCGAGCCCACAAACGGCACCCGGGTCGCGTCCTGCGCGGTGCGCGGGTGGCCGTGGGTCTTCACCCAGCCTTCGGATGCATAGAAGTGGGCGGTGGCCTCGCCGATCAGGCGGGCGATCAGGTCGGGTTGCTCGGGCTTGACGTGGCGGATGGCAATGTCGGCCTCGCGGCGCAGCAGGTCGCTCAGCGCGTTGGACGAGATCACTTCAACAGCAATGCCCGGCTCCTGGGCGCGCAGCCGCTGCACGATGGGCGGCAGCAGGTAGGCGGCCACGGCGTCGGTGGCGGACACCGACACCACACCGCCCACTGCCTCAGACCGGCCCGTGGCCGCCAGGCCCAGGGCCTCGGCGGCGGCGCCCATGGCACGCGCGTGTTCCAGCAGGTCGAGCCCGGTGGGGGTGAGCACCATGGCCTTGCCCACACGCTCGAACAGGGTCACGCCCATGTGCTGTTCGATGGCGGCCACCTGGCGACTCAGCGTGGGCTGGGTCAGGCCCAGTTTGCGGGCGGCTGCCGATAGCGATCCGGTTTCTGCGGTCTCAAGAAACGCTTTGAGCTGGTTCCAGTCGAGGTTGTCCATGCGTAAATGTATATGTTCACTGCAAGAAAGGCCGTTCCCTGCGGTGTTTTGCATGGATAGCATTCCGGTATCGCTCAACGCCCGATGCCCCACCCGCCCATGCCAACGCCTTCCATTGCCCCGGCCCTCCATGCCACGCCACACGCGGAGGCGGGTGCATCCTCATTTGCCCGCAAGGCCCGCTTCTGGGACCGCATAGCGCCCAAATACGCTGCCGAGCCGATTGCCGACATGGCGGGCTACGAGGCCACGCTGCAGCGCGTGCAGGCGCTGCTGCCTCCCGCAGCGGATGTGCTGGAGGTCGGTTGTGGCACCGGCAGCACGGCCATGCGGCTGGCGCCTTTCACGGGGCGCATGCTGGCCACCGATGTCGCGCCGGGGATGATTGCCATCGCCCGGGAACGGCTGGCCGCCCAGCCCGTGCCGCAGCTGGGCTTTGCACTGGCCGACGCCGACGCACCCGGGCAGGGGCAGGGTGCCTACGACGTGGTGCTGGCCTTCAGCATGCTGCACCTGGTGGAAGACCTGGACCATGCGCTCAAGCTGCTGGTGCAGGCCCTGCGGCCCGGCGGTTTGCTGATCTCCAAGACGCCGTGCATCAACGAGATGAACCCGCTCATCCCCCGTCTGGCGCTGCCCCTGATGCAGGCCATTGGCAAGGCGCCGCAGGTGCTGTGTTTCGACGCGCAGCAGCTGCAGGCAGCCCTGGTGCGGCAAGGGCTGGAGATTGTCTCCGTCGAACGCCATGGCACCCGGGGCAAGGACATCCGGGTCTTCATCGTGGCCCGCAAGCCGGGCTGACCTCCCGCACTTTCTAGACAGACCGTGACCACGGCCGGGCCCGAAGGGCTGGGCCGGTGGCGGGCTGCTGCGCGCCTGTTTCTCTTCTTTCTCCTTCATTCCCCCCATCCACCAAGGAGCCGTGTATGACTGCGTTGTGCCCATTGCCTCCTTCGCTGCCTTCGTTGCCCCGTGCAGCCGTGGTGCCTGCAGCCCTCATCACCTTGGCCCTGGGGCTCACCCTGCCTCTGGGGGCGTGCAGCGGGCGCAGCGGTGGTGACGGCGACGTGGCTGTGTCCGATGGGGGATGGGGCGGGGGCTCAGCAGGCATGGCGCCAACGACTGCCATCAGCGCGCTGGAAGGCGACTGGGTGCAGAAGGGCTGCGCCACGGTGGGGGCGCAGTCGTTCAAAAAGACGCTGCGGGCACGCACCACCGGGCAGGCCACGCTCGACTACTACGAAGGCGTTTTGGTCTTTGCGGGCAACGACTGTGCGGGCGCCTCCCAACTGGTGGGCCCGAGCAAGCTGGGGGTGATGCGCTTTGCCCGGTCTGACGCCAGCCCGGCGCTGGCCGCCCGTTGGGGCGAGCTGCACACCATCACGGGTACGCGCTCCGGCGCCATCTGGGCCCTGCCGTTTGCCCGCCAGCTGTGCCTGCTGGGCGATGAGATACCCAGCAGCAAGCCATCGCTTTCGGCCGTGGCCGCGAGCGTGGCGAACCTTCCCGCAGACAACTGCTTTGTTCGATGAAACCCATGACACCAAGGAACCCCATGAAGTCTTCTACACGCCCTGCGCTTTTGTGGGCCGCCCCGGCCATTGCGGCATTGGCCCTGCTCAGCGGCTGCGCGTCCACCCTTGACCAGCGGGGCCTGGAGCAGCGCACGGCGCAGGCCATCGGGCGGTCCGTGGGCCAGTTCTCCATCACCGACCGCGAAGAGGAAACCGGTGGCCGCATCAACTACACCGTCAACACCCTGGACGGCATGGCCTACCGCTGCTACCTGTACGGCGCCACGGGCTTCCAGAAGGCCATGAGCTTTGGGCAGACGCCGCACTCCGACGCCATCTGCACCGCCATGGCAGCCAGCAAAAGCGGCAGCAGCAGCCCTGCGGCCGCAGCACCCGCAGCAGCCACTGCACCTGCAGCCCGTGGCCGCAGTGCCAGCCCCGAGTGCAACGCCTTGCTGAAAGCGGCCGGGCGGTGCTGAAGCGCGGCCTGCCCAACGCTGCACGGAGCACCCCCATGAAGTCGATCCCCACCACCTTGTTGATGGCTGCGGCCTGGCTGCCCCTGGCGGCCAGCGCGGCCGACCTGCGGGTTGCTGTGACCGACGGCCCCGCTGCGCCAGCCACGCTCTACCTGGCCGTGTTCGACTCGGCCGATGCGTTTGCCAGCAACAAGGCCGTGGTCTCGCAGAAGATTGAACTGCGCGACGGTGCCGCGCAACTGGTGTTCAGCGGCTTGCCCGCCGGGCGCTATGTGGTCAAGTCGTTTGCCGACGAAAACGGCAACGCCAAGCTGGACACCAACCTGCTGGGCCTGCCCACAGAGCGGTATGGCTTCTCCAACGACGCCCGGGGCCGCATGGGCCCGCCCAGTTTTGATGCTGCCGCCGTGCCGCTGGATGCCGACAACAGCATCACCATCCGTCTGCGCTAGTCCTTTTTGAGGCGTCTTCATGTCCATCCATCGCCGTGATCTGGTGCTGCGGCTCATGGCCGCTGGCGGCGGCCCCTTGCTTGCGTCCCTGGCATCCCAGGTGCCCCATGCGGCGCACGCACAAGCGTCGTCCCCCAGCTGGCACGCTCAATTCGAAGCGTCCCAGGCGCAGTGGAAGCCTGCGTTTGCCACTGCGGCGGCAGACATTCCTCTGACCGCCGCCTCGGTGCGCGGGCGCTTCCCGTATGCCGTGGCGGGCACGTTGTACCGCGTGGGCCCGGCGGGCCACGACCTGGGTGGAGAGCGTTACCAGCACTGGTTTGACGGCGACGGGATGGCCCACCGTTTTGTGATCGGCGGCAACACGGTGCACCACCAGGGCCGCTATGTGGCCACCGCCAAGCGGCTGGCTGAAGTGCAGGCGGGTCGCAGGCTGACCGAAGGCTTTGGCACCGTGTTCCCGGGCCGCGAGCCACCCAGCTCGCCCGACAGCATGAACGCCGCCAACATCAGCATGCTGCCCGTGGGCGGCGACATTCTAGCGCTGTGGGAGGGCGGCTCGGCCACGCGCCTGGACCCCCTCACGCTGGAGACCCGGGGCCTCAAGACCTGGCGCGCAGACCTGGCAGGCGTGCCCTTCTCGGCCCACCCCCGGGTGGAGCCCGACGGAACGATCTGGAACTTTGGCGTGGATGCCCACCACGGCCTGTTGCTGCTGTATGAAATCGCCCCCGCAGGGGCGCTGCGGCGCGCCGATGCGTTCCCGCTCAGCCACATGCCCATGGTGCACGACTTTGCGGTCACGGCCGGGCACCTCGTCTTTCTGCTGCCCCCGCTGGTGTACGACGCCCAGCGCCGCATGGCCGGGGCGAGCGTGCTGGACGCGCACCAATGGCGCCCCGAGCTGGGCATGCGCGTGCTGGCGGTCAACAAGCAGGACTGGAAGCGGCAGCAGATGTTCCACCTGCCTGCGGGCTTTCTGTTCCACCTGGGCAATGCCTGGGAGGAGCAAGCCGCCAGCGGCACGGTGATTCACCTCGACTACGCGCGCGCCACCGACGCATCCAGCGTCCTCACCGACACGCGCGAGGTGATGCGCGCCCGGCTCGCAGGCTCGGCAGGCCCGGTGCTGACGGTGGCCCGCCTGGACTTGCGCACCGGCCAGGCCACGCAGGCCAGCCTGGGTGTGGAGGCGGAGTTTCCGCGCATCGACCCCCGGCGGGTGGGGCAGCGGCACCGCCAGGTCGTCCATGCCACCGGCACGCAGGGCGGCCTGCCGCTGTGGGGCGCCATTGCCTCCACCAACGTAGAGACCGGTGCGTCGCAGCGCTACCGCTACGGCCCCCACACCATCGTGGAAGAACATGTCTGGGTGCCCGACGAGCGCGGCCCCGGCTGGGTGCTGGGCACCGCGCTGGACTACGCCCGCAAGCAAACCCTGCTGTCGTGTTTTGCCGCCGACGCGCTGACCGACGGCCCCGTGGCGCAGGCCACGTTGCCGTATGCACTGCCGCTGGGGCTGCACGGCGTGTTTGTGGCGGCGTGATGCGGCCGATGCGCCCTCGTGGCCTGCCCCCGGCAGGTTTTCAAAGGCCCTGGCTTGCACCCGCAAGCGCGGCGGCTTCACTCAACAGAATGGTCGAAGCGAAATGAACAGATGGCGGTTGGCGGGCTTGTGGTTGTCCGTGTGTCTGGCGGGCTGCGCCACGGTCCCGGGCGTGGTCACCGACACGGCGGGCGGGCGCACGGTGGAACACGCCCTGGCAGGGCAGGGCGCACCGGTGGTGGTGTTCGAAAACGGGCTGGGGGCAAGCCTCGATTGGTGGGCCAAGGTCTGGCCCGGCACCGTGCAGCAGACCACCGCGCTGGCCTACAACCGCGCAGGCTACGGCCACAGCGAGGCATCGCCAGGCCCCCGCGACGGCGCCCATGTGGTGGAAGAACTGCGGGCGCTGCTCCATGCCCGCAAGCTGCCGCCACCCTACGTGCTGGTGGGCCATTCGCTGGGTGGCTTGTACATGCAGCTGTTTGCGCGCCAATACCCCGGCGAGGTGGCGGCGCTGGTGCTGGTGGACTCCACCCACCCCGAGCAGATGCGAGGGGCTGGCAACCCAGACCTGTGGCCCACCTGGCTCAAAGTGGCCTTCCGCCTGGGCACCACTGACGTGGTCAAGCAGGAGCTGGCAGCGCTGGATGCCACCGGGCAACTTGTTGCCAGCCTGCCGGTGGACCCCGCCGTGCCCGTGTTTGTGCTCAGCGCGCTGCAAACCCCGGGGGCTTCGTCTGCGCTGGCCGAAGATGTGCGCCAAAAACGCGCCGATTTCGCCCACCTCTACCCCGGTGCCACCCAGGTGTGGGTGGACAGCGGGCACGGCATCCCCCTGGAGAAGCCCGAGGTGGTGGTGCAGGCGATTCGCGATGCAGTGCAGGCAGCCCGCGCGGCTCAAGCGTCCCGCGCTGCGCCGCCGGGGTGTGCACCTGCGGCTGGCGGGCTGCCGGGTGCGTGCGCGCAGGGCGTGCAATCTGGTGGATAGCTTGTTTGCTATAAGTTGGATAGCTAACAATGAATACAGACGGGCGGAGAGCGCCATTTTGATTCAAGAAAAAAGCCCCGTGCGTTGCCCCAGCCGGTAGGTAAGGCCCACGCAGGCGGGGGCGGGCCATGGGTTGCCGCTGGTCCCAAAACGCGTGTTGCCGAGTTGGACTGCGGGAAGCTCTGGAGGCCACACCCATGGCAATTTCATCGTGGCGCGCTGGCCGGACCCCATGCCAGAATGAAACGATGAGCACCACCACCTCCTCCTTCCAGTCCAACGCAGACGGCACCCAGGTCACCACCTACACCTGGGCCGAAACCCCGGGCCAACCTGTGGGCGTCGTTCAAATCTCCCACGGCCTTGCCGAGCATGGCGAGCGCTACGACCGCTTTGCGCGTGCCCTGAACGCCGCAGGCTTCATCGTCCACGCCGTGGACCATCGCGGCCACGGGCGCACGGCAGGTGGCAAGCTGGGTGACTTTGGCAGCGCAGGCTTCGGCGGCCTCATTGCCGATGTGGCCCAGTTCGGCGCACTGCTGCGCGCGCAGCATGGGCCGCAACTACCCGTGTTCCTGTTCGGCCACTCCATGGGTTCCTTCGCAGCGCAGGCGGCCATCGTGGACCACTCGGCCACCTGGTCCGGCGTCATCCTGTCAGGCTCCACCGCCCTCGACCTGTTCGCCGCCGCCATGGCCAACGCCCCCGCCGATGCGCCCGCCGGGCTCGCAGCATTCAACGCAGGCTTCGAGCACCGCACCGGCTACGAATGGCTGTCGCGCGATGCTGCTGAGGTCGATGCCTACGTGGCCGACCCGTGGTGCGGTTGGGACGTGCCGCCCGACGTGATCCCCTCACTCTTTGCCCCCGCGCCCCGCCTGGCCGACCCCGCGCAACTCGCACGCATCCGCAGCGACCTGCCCATCCTCATCGCATCCGGCGACGCAGACCCGCTGGCCGCAGGCGGGGTCTTATTGGAGCAACTGGGGCAGCGGTATCGGGACGCAGGTGTGGCCGATGTCACGGTCAAGCTGTACCCGGTGGCGCGGCATGAGATCTTGAATGAGACGAATCGGGATGAGGTGACGGGGGATGTTGTGGCGTGGCTGAGCGCTCGTGTCGGCGCGGCTTAGGCGATGTCAACAGTGTGCGGTCGGACCGCGACTGCTTGTTTCAGCCTAACGCCCGAGCGGCAAGCCTCACTGATCGGCAAGGTCAAACAGGTGATCTAGCGCAGCTATTCGCAGCACACCAGGCTTTGGATACCGTGCGTCCTTCAGCAGGTTCAAGCCAGCAAGACGTATCGCAACCGCCGCTTTTGAAACTCCGAAAAGTTTCGTTAGCTGGCTTGTGATGGCATGGTAGTTGTCGAGGTTGCACTGTTGCGCGTCAACGAACAGTGGTCCAAAGCCTTTGTCGTGAAGGCCGCGTATACGCAGTTCATCGGCAAAAGCAGTTACGAAGGGCTCGCGCGGCATGAGGAGGCAGGAGGCGAAATAGTTGGCTTGGTACTCCATCCTCTTGAGCGCGGTGCCATCGTCATGAATGCTCTCCAAGCCGTCGTTGTCCGCTTGGTCGCGCCACTCAGCCTTCAGGAATTTATCGTGTCCGAGCAATAGGTGTCCGAGCTCGTGGGCAAGGGTGAACCGATCTCTACCAGAGGATGAGTCCCCTGTCTCGAACAACACGATTGACAACGGATCAAACGTAATGCGCCCAAGTGGGCGTTGTTCAGCTTCTGTAGTAGTGACCCTGGTGCGTTGTAGATTCAGCCCTTTAGTTTTCGGGTGCCTAGCGCAGAGCAAGTCAAGGTCTACGTAGCTGCAATCGATACTCGCGAGCTCGAGCGCCTCCTGCGCGCGTCGCTCAATGTTGTGTATTTCGATGAAAGGGACGCCCTTGGGTCGATGCGGTCGAGGATGATGCATCTTCCGTATCGGGTGGTCTTTCTCAAGGCCGTCAACGAGAAGGTCCTCGAAAAATGTCCCGAGAGAGTTCGTACTTTTGTTGGGTGACTGCAAGTAGAACTCGAAGACGGAACTCTTATAGTCCGGCCGTGTCAGCCCCGTATAGACCTCGGCATCGTCGATAGCGGAATTGCCGAAGTAGCTTGCAGAGGCTGATCGCTGCAGTTCCCACTTCAGTTCTTCCGCCTTGAAGTAACGGGCAACGCCCATACGCTTCGATCTGCAATAGGCCAGCGCACCTGACTGGAGCGCTGCCGTGGAAATAAATATTGCCTTGGTGTTCGATGGGCCGACTTGTTCGACCTTAGCGAAGAACTCTTCAACATCACTAGCTGGGACTGGCTCTGCGTAGTTCTTGCATTCGATGATCACGAGCATCGAATACTCGGCTGCACCAGGGAAGCTGATTTCGATGGAAACATCGAAAATGATCTCGCTCTCGCGGTCCTTTGAGTAGTAGCCCTTGCGATGGAAGATCCGGCAGCATTCTTTGGTCGCGAAGAAGCGATTGGCCTCGATCTGCGTTTTGAACAGATTGAAGATCGCTAGCTCCAGCTCATCGCCTTTCTTGGTCGTGCTCATGAGTCATCAATAGATTGATTCTTAGTTCCTGGACAACCAGAATGGTCAACTGCGGTCAAAGCGCTTTTTGACTCAGGCAGGACTGCTTGCATTGAGTCTATGTTCGCCCAATTTCACGGGCAAGGATGCACTAAGTTTCTCGGAGTCGACAAAGGAGAAGGCTGCAATTAGCCGCTTATATCAGCTTGCCCGAGACAGAAGACTGCCCCATATTTGCATTCAATTACCTGTAAGCGTTGCAAAGGAAAGCCAACCCTGAGCACACGTGAACCAATGCAATACAGCTACCTCCGTCGCCCCCTCCGCGCACCCCCCGCCACCTGACAAGCACGCCGATACGCCCGCAGCGTCACCTCCGCCCGTTGCATCACCGTATCCTCTACTGTGGCCGCGCCTCCAGCCAGTTCATCCGCCTGCGCCTGCAGCAACTCCGCCGGGCTCATTCCCGACGCCTCGCCCGTCAGCAACGCAATTCCCTCGCTCACGTGCCCCATGGTGTAGACATGGAACAGCCCGCGTTCCACCGCGTCCAGCAGGCTGCGGTCCAGCATCAGGTGGCGCTGATTGCGGGCGGGGATCAGCACGCCCTGCGTGCCGTCCAGCCCGGCGGTGCTGCAGGCGCGGAACCAGCCTTCGATCTTTTCGTTGATGCCGCCCACGGGCAGCACTTCGCCGTGCTGGTTCAATGCGCCGGTCACGGCAATGCCCTGGCGCAGGGGCAGGCCTGACAGGCTGGACAGCAGCGCATACAGCTCGGCGCACGAGGCGGAGTCGCCTTCCACGCCGCTGTATTCCTGCTCGAACACGATGGACGCATTCAGCGCCAGGGGCGCCACGTGGCTGAACAGTGCGGTGAGGTAGCTGTGCAGGATGAGCACGCCCTTGTCGTGGATGGGGCCGGACATATCGACCTCGCGCTCGATGTTGAGCAGGCCCTCTTGCCCGGCAAAGGTGCGCGCGGTGATGCGCACGGGGAAGCCGAAGCGGTAGTCGCCCAGGTCGATCTGCGTCATGGCGTTGATCTGGCCGGTGATGGAGCCTGCCATCGAGATCAGGCGCTCGCCCTCGGTGATGGAGTCGTGCAGCTCTTCTTCGGGCTGGTTGTGGCGCTGGGTGCGGGCGGCCAGGGCGGCCAACACGTCGGCGGCTTGCACCAGGGTGCCGCCGCGCGCCTTGCACAGGGCGGCGCTTTCGATGGCCAGCGCTTCGGTGTGCGCAAAGCGTGCGCTCTGGCGGCGCTGGTCGTCGGCCTCGCGGTGGGTTTGCTCCAGCAGCAGGGCCACGGCGTCGGGGCCAAAGTGGGGCAGGCCACGCTTTTTGCAGACGTGGGCCACCAGGATGGCGGTGGCGTGGTGGGTGGCGGGGGTGGCGGCAAAGTGGTCTGAAAAGTCCACCTTCACGCGAAAGCGGCGTGCGGCGTCGGGGTCGGCGTCTTGCAGTGCGTAGTACTCGTCCACCGATCCGATCAGCACGATCTTTACGTCCACGTCCACCGGCTCGGGCTGCAGCGCCACGGCGCCGCCGGGGGCATGGGCGGGGCCGCCGCCGCCTTCCTCGATCTGCAGGCGGCCGCAGCGGAGAAAGCGGCGCAGGCGCTGCCACAGGCCTTCTTCAGCGGCCAGGTCGTGCAGGTGCAGCAGGATGAAGCCGCCATGCGCCTTGAGCAGGCTGCCCGCGTGGATGCTGGTGTGGTCGGGGTGCACGGTGTCGGCATCCGAGCCGTGCTCGATGCTGCCAAACAGTGTGCGCTGGGTGGGGTTGTCTTCCACCACCACGGGGGCGGCGGTGCGGCCGTGGTTGTCTACCACCAGGTTCACCTGGCAGCGGGCCAGCAGGTCGTCGAGCGCGTCCTTGCGGTCGTCTTCGGCATCGGTGCCCTGGTCGCCACCGCGTTCGGCGTCCAGGGGCTCGAACAGGTCGATGTCGCCCAGCACCGCCTGCTCCACCTGGTCGAGCCAGTGGGTGAGCTTGACGGTGTCCTTGATCTGCTTGCGCAGGCCCTGGCGAATGTCGTGCAGGGCGTGTTCCACCAGGGGCTTGATGGTCTGGCGGCGCAGGGCGGCCAGGGCGTCGTCGCGGGCGCGCTCCAGCGGGCGGACGGCTTCGAGAAAGCGGGCGATCTCGGTGCGCAGTTGATGTTCGGCGGCGTCGATCTCTGCGCGGCGC